>JANNCG010001238.1:0-18835 GCA_031386385.1 Myxococcales bacterium | reverse complement strand
GATGCCACACCTGCGGCAACAGACGCTCCTGCAGTGCATTAGCTCACTCTCGCCGCTTCGGACGGTGACTGAACAAAAAGGACTTTTCGTGATGCGTAACACCCAGCAAAAACTCCTCGTTTTAACAGTCATTGCCGCAGCATCGGGCTTCACGATGGCTTTGCGCGTCGATGCTCAGCAAGCCACTGCTCCAGCAGAGACGACCATCAGCATCGCGACACTTGCTCCCGCAGGCTCGACCTGGATGAACGTCTTCGACGCCTGGAACCGTGAGCTTCGACGACAATCCGCCAAAATCAACCAACCAATACGACTCCGATTTTATCCGGGTGGTGTTCAGGGTGATGAGAGCGAAGTGATTCGTAAGATTCGCACAGGAAGGCTTGATGGCGCTGCGGTCACTGCTGTCGGTCTTGCTCAGATTCATCGGCCCGCGTTGACCTTTCAGATTCCGGGGATGTTTGCTGGTTATGAGAATCTCGACCGCGCACGAACAGCCCTCGCCGGTGAGATGAATACCGCTTTTAGCACCGCGGGATTTGAGCTCATGGGCTGGGCCGACGTGGGTCGATCGAGAATCTTTTCGCAAACATCGATCCAAACGCCGCAGCAACTCGCCACCACGCATCCCTGGCAGTGGCGTGATGACGCCGTCATCCCAGCGTTGTTTGGCGCAGTCCATGTGACGGGTGTTCCTTTGCAACTTCCAGAAGTTTTGAGCGCATTACAGACCAACCGAATCAACGCACTTGTCAGCAGTCCAGCCGCTGCAGTCCAGCTTCAGTGGATCACCAAGATGACTCACATGACGGACCTCCCTGTTTCTACGGTCATCGGAGCAACGGTGATTGGGCGAACAAAATTTCAGACCCTCACAACGCAGCAGCAAGAGCTCCTTCGAACCACTGGTGCAAACTATCACCAGCTGGCAAGAGGGGCGCTCCGAAGGGCAGAAGCTGGATTTATCGCGGGGTTTGCGCAGCGATCCATCACCACGGTAACGCTCGATCCCGCACAACGGGCATCGTGGCAGACGGTGTTTACTGCGACGCGCACAGCGCTGACGGGGCAGATCGCGGATGCGGCATTTATCGCGCGTGTCTCGCAATTAGGGCGCTGAAGTCTTGATTCGGTTAGGTTACTCTCGCTGGCCTCATGGCAGGCGCAGCACCTAGTTCTAAACCAGCTCCTTTTCTCAAACCGCTCGATCTTGTTGATCGAGGCTTTCTCTTGGCCGAGAGTTCGCTCTCTGTCATTGTGGTCCTTGCGATGGTCGGGATGGCCGTCGGAGAAAGCGGTGTTCGCCTTACGGCGCTCGCACTGACCAAATGGGGATCGCAAGCCTCAGTGGACAGCTTTCTGCAGAAGACCGCGACATTTGTGCGGTATGCGGGCGATTTTTTGATGCATGGGACACTCTGGGCGGCGTTTTTAGGTGCAAGTTTTGCGACTCGCGGCCGCAAGCATCTGGCGATTGATGTGATTGGTCGCCTGCTTCCAGATCGAGGCCGTCGCACGGTCGCTGGCGTCGCTGCGGCGCTTGGAAGCTTCGTCGCAGGCACGCTCGCACGAGGCATTTATGGAGCTCTGAAAGAGGCATCACACACTGCCGCAGACCAAGCGCTCAATGCTGCAGGGATGGGATTAGATCCCGCGAGCATCGATCGATCGTTTGAGTTTCAGTACATTATCCCTGCGGGATTTGCGCTGATCGCGATTCGTCTCATGCTCCACAGCTTTCATGAATTTGTCGCGGCGCTGCGCGGCGACCCAGCCAATCCGCCCACGTTGGCGCCTATTGTTGGACCAGATGGCGAGCCCATCGAAGAGGTCGCTCACCCAGTTATGGGCGCTCCGGTCGCGTACGCGACGGCACAAGAAATTGTGATTGCGCTTGTGGTGCTTGGGCTGATGGTTGTGCCCACCCGCGGGACTGTGGTGTTTAAGTCACTGATTGTGTCCGTGATTCTGGCTGCGACAACGCTGCTTGTTCCGCTTTTGATGCGAAAAAAGAACAACGGCAACTACGACGCCACAATGTCTCGTGAGCCCGAGCCCGACGTGAAGTGGAACCCTGCGCATCTCGCGGGTGCCGCAGTGGCGTGCCTAGTGATTGTCGCGTTGTCGAACTTTGGGATGCAGAATGTTCCCAAGATCCCCATTGTTTTCGGGATCGCATTTTTCTTCACGATGGCGCTGCTCGGTGCGCCTCTGTTCACCTTCTTGGGCGGGATGGCGATCTTTCTCTGGTCTCACGGAACAGCCTCCGTCGCTGTGCAACCGCTCGCGAGCGCGATGGAAGACGCGCTGGGTCCGCATTTTGCTCGCATGAGCGTTCTGCCGACAATTCCAGTGTTTACGCTGGCGGGTTACTTGATGAGCGAGTCCAAGACACCGCAGAGATTGGTTCGCGTTGCGCGGGCGTTGCTCGGTGTCGTCCCTGGTGGTCTCGCGGTGGTGTGTCTGTTGGCGAGCGCGTTCTTCACGATTTTTTCTGGAGCAAGCGGAATCACGATCGTCGCGATCGGAGGGCTGCTCTACCCAGCGCTCATCAAGGATAAGTACCCAGAGAGCTTCTCGCTCGGGTTGGTCACGACCGGCGGTGCGTTGGGCATCACCTTTCCTCCATGTCTGCCCTTGATTGTGTACGGCATCGTTGCGGGACTTCAAGAAGCACCACCTGGCAAAGAGCGGCTTGAACTCCAGAAGTTTTTGCTCGCCGGGCTTGTCCCAGGATTTTTGCTGCTTGGGTTGCTGATCGTCTACGCAGTGGTCATGGGCGTTGTCACGAAAGCCCCGCGAACGAAGTTCGACGCGAAAGAAGCCTTCGCGGCGTTGTGGGAGGCCAAGTGGGAGCTTCTTCTTCCGGTGTTTCTTCTCGGCGGCCTCGCGACAGGAATTTTCAACCCTTCGCAAGCAGCAGCGTTCACCGCGTTTTACGTGTTGATCATCGAAGTCTTTATCTACAAAGATCTCTCGATTACTCGCGATTTGCCCAGGATTATCCCAGAGTCGATGGTCCTCGTTGGCGCGATCTTCGTGAAGCTCTGCGCGGCCACGGTGCTGACTGCGTTCTTCATTGATGCGCAAGTGGCCGACAAGCTGTTCGAGTATCTCACTTGTGGACCTGAGGCCGTTCAATACTGGCACTCACACCCCGATGCGATTGGCAGCTGCCGAGAAGCTGTGGACTCTCTCGCCCGCCAACATCTCCCGTCGGGAGGCCTCATTAACTCACAGATCTCATTCTTGATCGCCCTCAACGTGTTTTTGTTGGTCGTCGGAATGTTGATGGACATCTTCAGCGCGATCGTCGTGATCGTCCCGTTGATCGCTGGGATTGCACTGCACTTCGACATCAACCCCTACCATCTTGGTGTGGTCTTTTTGCTGAACCTCGAGATTGGCTATTTGATGCCACCGATGGGTTTAAACCTGTTTATCGCAGGGTTTCGCTTTAACAAGCCGGTCCCTGTTTTGTACCGAATGGTTCTTCCGTTTATTGGAATTTTTGTCGTTGCTTTGCTGCTCACGACCTATGTGCCGTCGTTGTCGTTGATGCTGGTTCCGGGCCAAAATCGCGCGCAGACGACCAACAACGCGACGACGAACAACAACACAACGACGACGAACACGACGAACACGACGAACGCGACAACGACCGCGACTCCAACCCAAGCAGATGGAGGCGAGCCGGCACCTGCCGATGACGACTGCACGCTGCCACGCGAAGACGAGGCGTTTGAAGATTTTCAGCGTCGTTGTTCTGGTGACGCGGCCTCTGCGGCCCCCACGCCTGCTCAGGGACCAGACCAAAGCGAGGACTGCACACTTCCTCGAGAAAACGAATCGTACGACGATTTTGCGCGTCGCTGTCGGGTGAATGAGACTTCGGGTGCCGACGCCGGACCCGTTGCTGATCCGGCTTCAACGACCGGGGTAGCTGACGGTTCTGTGGTCCAGGCTGACAGCAGCGCTCCGTAAGGGCTCATGAGCTCCAAAAAACCGTCTTCTTGGAGCGTCGAAGCCAGAACGTTGCGCCACCGCCGCGTAAGTGAGGTCGTCGCGGAGCTCTATCCCGAGCCGAGATGCGAGCTCCACTATCGTTCACCGTTTGAGCTTCTGATCGCGGTGATTCTTTCGGCGCAGACCACGGACAAGCTCGTCAACTCCATCACGCCTGCGTTGTTCGAGCGGTTTCCAACAGCTCAATTGCTCGCAAAAGCCCCGTTATTGGAGCTGCGAAAGTTGTTGCGACGCATCGGCTTTTTTCGCGCAAAGGCGCGCTCGATTCGTGGGACGGCGCTGCTGCTTGTCAAAAATCACAAGGGTGAGGTTCCGCAGACGATGGCAGAGCTTGTCAAGCTCAAGGGTGTCGCACGAAAGACCGCGAATGTGGTCCTCGGCGAAGCTTTTGGTCTCGCTGAAGGGATCGCCGTCGACACTCATGTGATGCGGGTGGCCCAGCGCCTCGGGCTCACCCGAAACACAAAACCCCTTCCTATCGAAGCGGATTTGATGCAGTCTCTGCCGCGGGCCAAATGGGCAAAAGATCATCTTCGCTTGGTGCTCTTTGGGCGGTATCGTTGCACTGCCCGTTCACCCCATTGCGAGGGGTGTCCACTACGGACACATTGTTTTGCACCGGAGGCGCAAGACTAAGTGTCCGGAGCCATAGAGGATATGTTACATGAAGACAGACACGGCATCCCCATGAGTGAACAAGCAAACGAGAGCGAGTCCCAACCCATTGCATCCGAGCCACAACCAGATCCCTTGGCGGTGATGACCGCTGACCGTGATCGGTTTCGCGAGGCTGCGCTGCGCGCACTGGCAGATTTAGATAACTTTCGCAAACGCGCAGTTCGCGAGCGAGAAGACGTGGCGAAGAAGGCTCGTGAAGACCTGCTGCGTGAGTTTTTGCCCGTCTTTGACAATCTTGAGCGTGCCGCACAATATGTTGCTCAAGGAGCGGATGCGAGCGCGATTGGCAAGGGCGTCGAGATGGTGCTGAAGCTCTTCGAAGATACGGTTGTTCGGATTGGTGGCAAGCGAATGAAGTCCGTTGGGATTCCATTTGACCCGCAAATTCACGAGGCAATCTCTCAAGCTCCGAGTGATATTCATCCCGCTGGAGCGGTGACGGCTGAAGTCGTCACGGGCTACATGCTCGGTGATCGACTGCTTCGAGCCGGGATGGTCGTGGTCTCGACAGGGCCTGCGACGGCAACGCCGCCACCGGAGCCTGCAGCGGCGGGCTCGGACGTGGTGGTGGATACTGAGTTGGTTCTTGAAGACAACGAATTTACCGGACTGAAGTCACACTAAGGGAAAAGCAGATCGCCATGGCCCGAGTTGTTGGAATCGATCTTGGTACCACCAACAGTTGCGTTGCTGTCATTGATGGCGGCGTTCCTGTCGTGATTCCGAATGCAGAAGGTGCTCGGACAACGCCTAGTGTGGTCGGATTCAAAGCCGACGGAGAGCGTCTGGTGGGGCAGGTAGCGCGTCGTCAAGCGGCACAAAATGCAGAGAACACCGTCGGGACCGTCAAGCGACTCATGGGCCGTGCCTACGACTCTGCCGAGGCAACCAAGCAGCGCGAACATGTTCCGTATCGTGTCGTTGCGGGACCGACGGGAGATGCTTGGGTAGAGGCCCACGGCAAAGCGATGAGTCCGCCGGAAGTGAGCGCGGTGATTCTTGCGAACATGAAGGCGATCGCAGAGGCGTATCTTGGCGAGACAATCACTGACGCCGTGATCACCGTCCCTGCGTACTTCGACGATGCTCAGAGGCAGGCAACAAAGGACGCAGGACGGATTGCGGGGCTTGACGTCAAACGCATCATCAACGAGCCCACGGCCGCTGCGCTCGCGTATGGTCTTGAGAAAAACGCGAACAACGAGCGAATTGCCGTCTACGACTTGGGCGGAGGGACCTTTGACATCTCGATTCTAGAGATTGTGAATGGCGTCTTTCGCGTGGTCTCGACCAGCGGCGATACGTTTTTGGGTGGTGAGGATTTTGACCAGCGAATTGTCGACTGTGTGGCGGGAGAATTTCTGCTCGAACATGGTGTCGACTTGCGCAAAGACCGAGCCGCGTTGCAGAGGCTTCGTGATGCCGCCGAGCGCGCGAAGCACGAGCTGTCATCGTCGCTCGAAGCTGAGATCAATCTTCCCTTCGTAGCGGCGACGAAAGAAGGACCACAGCACGTCCTCCGCACCATGACGCGCTCAGAGCTTGAGCGATTGGTGTCGGATCTTGTTGAGCGCACTTTGGTGCCGTGTCGACAGGCAATCGCAGACGCGCGCACAAATATTGGCGAGATAAACCAAGTGGTTCTTGTGGGTGGGATGACCCGCATGCCGATCGTGCAGAAAAAGGTTCAGGAGTTTTTTCAGCGACAGCCGCACAAGGGAGTTTCGCCAGATGAAGTTGTCGCGATTGGCGCTGCGGTGCAAGGTGCCGCGCTCAGCGGAGCGATGGATCAGGTGCTGTTGTTGGACGTGACGCCGCTCTCTCTCGGCGTTGAGACCGGTGGCGGTGTGATGACGAAAATCGTCGAGCGCAACACGACGATTCCTGTGCGTCAAGCGATGATGTTTACGACATCAATCGACAATCAATCATTTGTTCCGATCAAGATTTTGCAGGGTGAGCGCGAGATGGCTGCGGACAATCGAATGCTCTATGAGTTCGAGCTGAGCGGAATTCCTCCGGCACCACGTGGTGTTCCGAAAATTGAAGTGCTCTTTGATATCGACTCAAACGGATTGCTCAATGTGAGCGCCCGTGACGTGGTGACGAGCAAGCAGCGCGATGTGCAAATCGTCGCGGGGTCTGGTCTCACCGAAGCTGAAGTTGCTCGTCTGGTGGCCGAGTCGGTCCAGTCCAAAGGCGACGATGCCTCGCGTCGCGAATACGCAGAGGCTCGCAACGCGGCAGAGGCGCTTCTGTATACCAGCGAAAATGCGCTGAATGAGTACAGCCATCTGCTGCCCGAAGATTTGCGCAAAGAAATGAGCAACGATGTGTCGTCTTTGCGACTTGCGCTTGATGCCAATGCGGACTTAGACAGTGTGAAATCACTCCATACAGCGCTTGAGACAAGCGCCTATCGGTTGGCAGAGAAGCTCTATAGTGCCTGAATTAGTTTTGTGACCCAATGGCTCCGACTAAAGACTACTACGAATTGCTTGGCGTGACGCGTGACGCAGGAGCGGACGAGCTCAAGCAGGCCTATCGCAAACTCGCGATGCAGAATCACCCCGATCGCAACCCCAACGACGCGGACGCTGAGCGGCGATTCAAAGAGATTTCTGAGGCATATCACACATTGGGTGATACCGAACGTCGCGCGCAGTACGATCGGTTTGGTCACGTGCAGGCGGGCTCGATGCCGGATTTTATCGACGTTAGCGAGATGTTTGACTCGGTGCTTGGTGACTTGCTGTCCAACTTGGGTGGCTTTGGACGCTCGAAGCGAACCGTCGGCAAAGAGCGGCGGGTGGAGGTGTCGCTCTCGCTCAGTGAAGCGGCGAAGGGCGTTGAGAAGACCGTCGAGTTTGAGCGCCAGGGCTCTTGTGATGCTTGTGGTGGTCGAGGAAGTGCAGCTGGAAGCGCTAACGATGCCTGCGCGGCCTGCGCAGGAAAGGGCGAAGTCCGATATCAGCAGGGGATCTTTCGGCTCGCTCGCGCGTGTGCAAAATGTGAGGGACGTGGTGTGATTCCACGCACTCCGTGTGCGCGATGCAATGGCGTTGGTCTTGTCAAAAAGAGCGAGCGTTTGGTCGTGACGTTTCCCCCGGGAATCGAAGACGGGACTGTGCGCACTGTTCGAGGATACGGCGACGCGTCCCGCATGACGGGTGCCTCGGGCGACCTTGAGCTGCTGGTTAAAATTGCAGCGCACTCTCTGTTTACGCGGGATGGTGCTGATTTGCACTGTGTGGTCCCGGTGAGCTATCCACAGGCCGCGCTTGGAGCGATGCTCGAGATTCCAACTCTCGATGGCCGAATGAAGATGCGTCTGCCGCCTGGTTCACAGCCCAACGATCAGCTTCGCTTACGGGGCAAAGGGATGCCGAAGTTTGGTGGTTATGGTGCTGGGGATCAAATCGTCACGATTCAGGTCGAGGTCCCAACAGAGTTGACCGATTCGCAGCGATTGCTGGTGCAGCGACTCGCGGAGAGCATGAATGAAGAGGTGCATCCGCAGCGAAAGACATTTCTTGAAAAACTCAAAGATCTCTTCGATTGACACAGCGAAACGCGAACTTAGTTTCTCTGTTCGACTTCCCTGCTCAATTTTGTTTTTTAATCGTTCTTAAGGAGTGATTGTCTGTGGACAAGCGCGATTACTATGAGGTTTTGGGTGTAGGCCGTTCTGCCAACCCAGACGAAATCAAAAAATCCTTCCGTGCACTCGCGTTGAAGTATCACCCCGACCGAAACCAAGAACCAGGCGCCGAGCAGTTGTTTAAAGAAACCACTGAGGCGTACGAGGTCTTATCGGACACCAAGAAGCGAGAGATCTACGACCAGTTTGGGCACGCGGGGCTCCAGGGTGAGTCCTTTCGTGCTCCAGATGACATGTTTGATCAATTTCAGGACATGTTCGCAGATTTTTTTGGCGGTATGGGCGGTGGACAGTCTCGGCGTGGGAGCAAAGGTCCGAGGGCCACCAGAGGTCGGGATCTCAGAGTGGGCACAAGGATTTCTCTTCGCGAAGCCGTCGAAGGGTGTCGAAGAGATCTGCAGTACGGAATTCCGAAGAGCTGTGATGAGTGCAAAGGTACCGGGGCGGCAAAAGGGGCGGAGCCCGTGACTTGTTCGGGCTGTCGTGGGCGTGGACAGGTGACTCACGGCGCAGGTGGATTTGTGATTTCAACGACGTGTCCTGAGTGTTCGGGTCGCGGCAGCGTCATCAAAAAAGCTTGTGCGACGTGCCGGGGAGCTGGTGAAGTCGCTGAACAAAAGCAGGTGAAAGTGACGATTCCTGCAGGGATCGACCATGGTCAGATGATTCGTATGGGAGGTCTGGGCGAGGCCGGGCAAAATGGTGGGCCTGCGGGCAACTTGATGCTGGTGGTTGAAGTTGAGCCCGACGAGCGCTTTGAGCGCGACGGATTTGATCTCGCGACAGAGATCTCAGTTTCGTTTACCGATGCCGCTCTTGGGACCACGGCCAAAGTCACCACCATTGACGCGCGCGAGCTTGAACTGAAAATTCCCCCAGGATCACAGCCGGGCACGGTTTTTTCAATCGCAGGAGAGGGGGTCCCACATGTTGAGTCGAATCGAAAGGGACGCTTGGCTGTTGTGATGCGCGTTGATGTCCCGAAGAAGTTGTCGAGCAAGCAGAGAAAAGCGATGGAAGAGCTCGCTAAAGCTCTCGCAGACTGAGCGATTTTTTTACGGGTTTTTCGTTCGCAAAAGCGCTTCGACAAACGCCGCTGCACGAGCCCGTCGAACTCGCTCTGCGCGAACGATCGCGATCAGGTCACGCTCGGCACCAATCAGGTCATCATTGACCAACACGTAGTCGAACATTCCGTAATGGGTGACCTCACCCAGCGCGTTGTTGAGGCGTTTTTGCAGGCTCTCTGCGGTCTCGGTCGCGCGTGCACGCAGTCGCCGCTCAAGCTCATTCCATGACGGAGGCACGACCAAAACTGTCACAAGATTGGGTAATTTTGCACGAATTTGCCTGGCACCTTGGTGGTCAATGTCAAAGAGCACGCCTCCAGCGGACTGCTCTCGAGCATCCTCAACGATGTGTGCGGCAGTGCCATAATAATTGCCATGAACCTCAGCCCACTCAAGAAAGGCGCCTTCGTCAATGAGCGCAGAAAATCGCACCTTTTCGATGAAGTGGTAGTGGATCCCGTTTTGTTCGGCACCCCGCGGCGCACGCGTGGTGTACGAAACGGAGAGGCGAAAATCAGTAAATTCGCTCAGCACGCGGCTACAGAGTGTGCTTTTTCCGGAGCCAGATGGCCCAACTACCGCGAGAGCGACAAACGAATCAATGATACTCACTCACTTAACTCACGTTCACTCGATGTTTTGGACTTGCTCGCGCATCCGCTCAACTTCAGCCTTCACTTCAACGACACGGATGGACACCTCTGCGTCGTTGGCTTTTGCGCCGAGCGTGTTTACCTCGCGCCCCATTTCTTGAAGCAAAAAATCGAGTTTTCTGCCCACTGGTTCGGTCTGAGAGCAAAGTGTCGCGAACTGTACACAATGAGACAAAAGTCGCGACAACTCTTCGCTGATATCACCATGATCGGCGAGCAGTGCGATCTCTTGCTCAAGCCGACCAATCTCAAAAGTGACCTCAACACCCGCTAACATTCGCTCAATACGCTCGCGCATTTTCTTGCGAACACGTTCGGGGCGTTCTGATGAAAACGCTGTGATTTCTTGGGTGAGCAGCCGTACTTGTTCGAGCCGCGAAAGCAGCTCTAACTCAAGCGACTCTCCTTCAGCCTGGCGCATCTGGCTGAGCGCTTTGAGCGATCGATCGAGCGCAAGCGTTAAGGCTTCACGCACATCAAGGACATTGAGTGCCTGCGATACTTTGAACAAATCTGGCACCGCAGCGAGAAGCGCCAGCGGAACCTCTCCCTGCAAATTCAACTCGGTTCGCAACCGCTCAAGCGCTTGAAACGCGGAGAGAGCGCGTATCGTATCGAGGCACACGGTCGGCGGTGTGAGCCCATCGAGATGGATCAGCACTTCGACTCGGCCACGAGCGAGTCTTCCTCGAATGTACTGCTCAACAAACGCTGTGTGGTCTGTTAGTTCTCGTGGCGCTCGTATGCGTACATCCGCGAAGCGGCTATTGACAGCCCGGACTTCAAGCGAGAGCGAGCCCGTGCCAAGAGGCACTGATCCTACGCCAAAGCCGGTCATACTTCGCAGCACGATGGTCGACTCTATCGCGAAATCGAGCGGTAGTAAGCTAGCGTTTTCTCAAGTCCGTCGCGAACTGACACTTCTGGGACGTATCCGAGAACCGCCTTTGCAGCCGCAATGTCAGCGAGGGAGTGACGGACGTCTCCGGCTCGCCCCGCGGCGTGCTGCGCGGGAATGTTTGTCCCGAGCAGTTCGTTGAGAATTCTGAGCAAATCAAGCAGCGAAATGCGCTCGGCGCAGGCCACATTGACCACCTGTCCAGAGACGTCGCCCTTGGCGGCGCGCAGGTTGGCCTGAACGACATTATCAATATAGGTAAAGTCCCGTGTTTGACCACCGTCGCCAAAAATCATCGGCGACTCATTCGCCAAGAGGGCCATACAAAACTTCGGAACCACCGCAGCATAGTGGCTCTTCGGATCTTGCCGAGGACCAAACACGTTGAAGTACCGAAGCGCGCAGGTCTTCATTCCGTACAATTGGGCGAACACCTTCACGTACTGTTCACTAGCAAATTTGCTGATCGCGTACGGTGACATCGGCTGCGCCGCCATGGTCTCAACCTTCGGAAGGACCTCTGTGTCTCCGTAAGCTGATGAGCTCGCGGCATAAACAAAACGCGAAACACCTGATCGACGACAGGCGTCGAGCAGATTCACGGTGCCTCCCACGTTGACGTCGTTGCAGAGTGTTGGCTCGTCAATGGATCGAGCGACGCTTGGCAGGGCTGCTTGATGAAACACAACATCGACATCTTTCACCGCTTTAAGGCAGGTGTCCGTGTCGCGAATATCGCCTTCTATCAAGTCGATTCTGTGAAGGTTGGGTGCGACAATTTCTCGTCGACCGGTAGAAAAGTTGTCCAGCACACGGACTGTTGCACCTTGTGCAAGCAGCGCGTCTACGAGATGTCCGCCAATGAATCCGGCACCGCCGGTTACAAGAGTTCGCAAGCAAATACTCCGAGAGATGATGAATCAGTTGTTCGCATGGTGAGATCTATTCAACGCCACGTCGACGTTTCACTTGCTCCATGACCTTGGAGTACTCAACGTCCCAGTTTTGGGTGCCTTCTGAGAGGTGCTTGAGCTTTGAGCGCACCTCTTGTTCCATGTCATCGTCAACGGCCATGTTGCGCTCAAGAACGGCGCGCATCTTGCGCCTGAGGACAGCGTCTTCAACAAAGACCTCTTCGACATTGTTTGATCGAAGAAGCATCTGAATGAGCTGATCGAGCATCCATGAGATGCCTTCTGCGCCGAGGCCAAAATTGCGATCATCAGCAAATTTGCGTTTGATCTTTTGTACCTCTGAGCTGTTGGCGCCGATCTGCTCGCCCCGATCTTTGGCTTTCTCGCTGATCTCGCGATCAAGTCGAAGGTACTCTCGCAACACACTCGCGAGGTCTTGTTCGACCTCAGCCGTGTCGCTCACTTCAATATCGGTCTCAGCTGTTAGTGCGCGAACGATGTCCGCTGTGATGACCGGAATTTTTGCTGGATACAGTCGCATGGGGGCTCCTACGTTCTCACACAAACCGACCGATCCTTACGCAGAACGGATGCAATGAGTGGTTCGTTGAAAAACTAGACCTCCGTTGTAGCCACTGTCAACGAATGCTCTGTGAAGGTGCTCTTTTTCATTTTCGTTAACGCTGATTTTCGCGGCAGGTCTGCTATGGTGCAACCTCTTTCGAAGGTCGATTATCATGCCCAATGCCGAGCGTTTGCGCGAAATGGAAGGTGAGTTCCCACTCGCTGTCGTGCTTTGGCTCGACCAACATCCGACGGGGACACTCGCGCTTGCACTTGGGGTGAGCTCGCCCTCGGTCCGCTGGCACTACGTATTTTCAGGAAGTTTGTCCGTTGTGGTCCGAGGTGCTCGAGTCGAGACTTGGGGACGCGAGGGGCGTGAACGGATTGGTACCGCACGTGTGCATGGGACCCGCTCGGTGGGTGATTTCGACAAACTTCCGCTGGCTCCCGCTGAAGCGCCGTACCAGTGGCCGCACCTGCCGTACCCCGTAAACGCAGGGTTCGCCTCTGACAAGGACGGACAGGTTGCGCGATTTACCGCTCAGAATACAGGCGGATTCACGCCCGGTCTCCTCGCGAAATACACGCAGTATCCTGACGACACGCTAGATCATCGTGAGTGTTTGACCCGATTGGCACATGGCCATGCAGACCGCTCAATGGCGCCGAGTCCTCGCGCGTTTGCAGCGACGACAAAAAATATGATCGCCGCCCTTGCGAGCAATGATGTGGTGGGGCCGGCACGAGTTCAGGCACGGTTTATTGATGATATTGTGATCGTTTGGCCAGAACCTACATCTGAGTTTGCCTCCAACGCGCTGGCAGCACTCCATCGCAATCGCTCGTGCTTGGGCTGCTCACGCAACGATCCTCGTGATGTGCTTTCGCTCGGCACTTGGCTGTATCACCAACCCCGCGAAGGACGCGAAGATGGGTTTGTGCGTGGTTCTGCTCCGTCCCATCCGTTTGCGATTGAGACGTTAGCTTCTGCGCTGGGTCGAAGCACCTCTGAGCTCGCTGCCACTCAGCTGAATGTTCGCTTTGCAGAGACCACGCTCATCACCGGTCGCTCTGTCCGGTTACCTGCGTAGCAGCCATTGCGCTCTGACCGAATCTGTTATCGAACTTCTAGTTCTCGTCCGCTTCGACCGCGTCGTGTGAGCCACGCTCAGGCGACAGAGGTCGATCGCCTAAGGTTGCGTCTTTCAGCGCTTCAATCACCTGATCAACAACGTCTGAGCGCATCGGGATGACAGCAAATCGGTCGTACACTTTGATGTTTCCGACGTCACGCTTGCCGATGTTCGCAAGATCTCGCAGCATTCGAATCAGCTCACCGCCGCGCGCTCCGTCGCGCTTGCCCACCGCAACACGGACATCTTCCATATCCGACTCGACTGTCTCTGGCTCAACACCAGGATCTGCTCCGCCGTGGACTGGGATCCTTCGTGGCCGATCAAGCTCCTCGCGTTTTTTCGGAACTGAAGCGACGGGTGTGGCTGTCACGTCGGTTGCTGCGGATGCTTGAACCGGCTCTTTGCGCGGTGTTGCCGCAGGCACCGGCTGTGTGGCTGCAGGTGTGGCGATGACTGGCGTTGGAGCAGCGTTTTGTCGATCCAACGCGAGCTCTGTGGCCTCACGCAAGTAGCGTGTGAGCAGCGAGCCGATGAGCAACTCAGCGTCATCGTGTGCCAGAATTCGTCGTGTGAGAGTCCTCGCGGATTCGTCAAGGGGCTGCTGCTTAGCGGTCACTCGGAGTCGGGCAAGCTGCTCGGTTTCGCGACGGGTTCGCTCTTCTGCAGCAGAGGGCAGTGACCGCTCGACGGGGCGAATCCCATACGTAAGTCGAAGCATATAAACGCTTCCGACGTCTGCGGGGGCAAACAGAGAAATCGCTACACCGCGCCGTCCCGCACGACCGGTGCGACCCGTTCGGTGCACGTAGCTCTCGGCCTCTGGCGGAAATCCAAAGTTCACGACGTGGGTCACTGTGCTCACATCAATGCCGCGAGCTGCGACATCGGTTGCGACCAAATGTCTGATTTTTCCTTCGCGAAATGCAGCGAGGACTTTTTCTCGCGCGCCCTGCTCAAGCTCGCCAGAGATGTAGTCGACGGCGATCCCTTGCTTTTGGAGCGAGTGAGCGACGCTCTGTGTTTCATCGCGAGTGTTGCAAAAAATGATGGCTCGCTCTGGCTGCTCAATGTTGAGAATTCGGCCGAGTGAGCTCACGCGGTCTTGCACGCCAATGTAGTAGATAAAGTGGTCGATGGAGTCTGGAGCGATTTGATCCGATGAGAGCAAGATCGACTCGGGATCGCGCTGATACTTGACGGCGAGTCGGCGGATGGACTCAGGCATCGTGGCGCTGAACAGCAGGGTCTGGCGGGGTTTTGGCAGGCGATCCATGATCGCGCTCAGCTCTTCGGCAAACCCCATCGAGAGCATCTCGTCGGCTTCGTCGAGACAGACGGTGAACAAATTGCGAACATCCAGTGTCCCGCGCTTGAGGTGATCGAGCACTCGACCTGGCGTGCCAACAACGAACTGTGCGCCCGCGTTGAGCTCGTCGATTTGCCGCTCAAGTGAGGCACCACCGTAGATCGCGACGGCTTTGATTCCTGAGTGTTTTGCGAGTCGTGAGACCTCTCCACTGACTTGCAACGCAAGCTCGCGTGTGGGGCACAAAACCATGACCTGAACCCCGTTGGCTGGGTCAATTCGCTGGTCAATCAATGGCAGCGCGAACGCTGCTGTTTTGCCAGAGCCTGTCTTGCTCTGCACCACGACGTCTCGTCCGGTGCTGACAAGCTTAAACGTCGCGATTTGTACGGACGTTGGGCGAAGGTATCCTGCCTCGCTCACAGCGCGGCGAACTGCAGGGCTTAGTTGCGAAAAGTCGAACGTTGGCGCTGCGGGCGCCTGTTCAGAAGTAGTCGTTATAGTCATAGTCAATGTGTTGATTGCGAGGTCGGAAGAGTGGAAGATGCCGTTTGCTGCGGAGATTCATAGCGCAAAGCACGTTCAGCATCGGGGGTCACGTTGTGTTCGAGAAGCCGCGCGGCGTCCTCAGCGCGAAAGCGCCATTGCTTGAATGCTTGGTATGCATCGAGTCCATTGGAGCCCTCTTCTGTGCAGCGAGTTTGCAGCGAATCCAGCGCTCGATCAAGCGTTTGCAGCTCGGTTCGGACAGCTTGATCTCTTAGCGGCAACCGCGGAACAATCCGCTCGCTGGTCAAATCGATAGGGCTCAAAAGCCGAGAATACCCTGCAAAAAGCGAGCGTATCCCGTCATCGCATCTTCGAAAACGCGACGGCGGAACAGCACCCAAAGTGGCTTGATACACTTGAATTGTGCCGGGAAGAGAGAACAGCACGATCGCCAAAATCAAAGAACTCCCGAGAATCAGCCGCAATCGTCCCGCTGTCCGCGTCGCACTCGGCGAATTGGGCGGGGGCAGGGCATTTGCTTCTGTAGAACTGGGCTCTTGCTGTGGCACGATCGGCTATCACTGAGGGACCCACCAATGGGTCGAACACAAGTACCTGAGTGACTACGCCCTAGCGTACCGTCCGGTCAAGGCGAACCCCTTCAATGTCTCAAAGAAATCCACCTAACTCATCGCGTGACAGAGAATTCGCATTCTGCGTGAAAGAAGGACAATTCTGTGGTTTCGCGGATTAGAATTGGAGAACTCCTCGTGGACGCGGGCTTACTCACCCGGACGCAGCTTGATCAGGCGCTCAAAGAGCAGAGCCATCAAGGCGCGGGAGGCAAGCGACTCGGACAGCTGATTGTCTCGATGCAGCTTGTGAATGAAGTGCAGTTGGCGAGGGTATTGTCACAGCAATTGGCTGTGCCGTGGGTCTCGCTGGCGCACATT
Organism: Myxococcales bacterium; assembly: GCA_031386385.1. Classification (GTDB taxonomy): domain Bacteria; phylum Myxococcota_A; class Polyangia; order Polyangiales; genus JANNCG01. The sequence continues at coordinate 2,487 of JANNCG010001238.1, read as the reverse complement.
GATTTTTCAAAAGCGCTCTTGACGATGGTGCCGCAAGAGATGGCGGAGATGTACTGCGTGATTCCTGTCTATGTTCGACGAGAGAGACGAGATGTCGACACGTTGTACTTGGCAATGGATGACCCCACGCACGATGAAGCGTTGCGTGCGGTGAGCGAGGCTGTGTCCATGCCCGTTCGTCCTATGATCGCTCCGCCGAGTGATATTCGTCTCGCCATCGCGAGAAACTATGGAAGCGGAAGAGAGCCTGAGCGTGAGCCGGCCAGCGAGATGTTTCCTCTTCCTTTGGTCAAGAAGCCAGCGACGGTGAGGGATGCGTCGATGTTTACGTCGCTTGAGCCGACCACCGTTGGACCAGAGCCGATTGTGAGCTCACGTCCCACCGTCGTTGGACATCGCGCGCCTGACATCGTGGAGTCTGTATACGTTCAGGCCCCCAGCGTCTCGTTTGACGCTTTAGGCGCAAAGAAAACGCCGCAACCACCGCCAGTGCCAGGCAGTCGACCGAAGGTGAGTGAGGGTCCAATGCTGACCCCTGCGTATCCCGTCGATCGTGTGTTGCTCGATTCTGCCAGACCGACGATAGCCCCTGGAGAGCCTGATCGAGAGCCTGATCGAGAGCCTCCACGTGCCGCGCTTGAGCCAAAGGTGCCGCAGTTGATCACGGTTGAGTCGTTGAAATCAGCGAACGCTGAGAACACAACTCCGGCGGAGCCTGCTGAGAGTATTGCTGCAAAAATACAGCCAAAAACCAAGCGCGTCGCAAGTACCGATGAGCCCAGTCGTCCACTTGCTATGATCGCGCTCACCCTCCTTGACGGCACGCGGGTCGCTCTGCCACCCAACCGAGCGCGGACGGGCCATCTGCACCGAGCGCGGGATCACGCAGGCGCAACGGACGCAGTGCGAGACACGCGCGCAATGATCGACGCGCTCAAGGCACAGTCTGCACACCTCAGCCCTGAAGAACGCGAGCGCAAAACCGAGTCGATTTTGGCCGCGTTGTTGACGGTGTTGTTGCGCAAGTCTCTTGTGACCGATGAAGAGTTACTCGCCGCGCTTCAGACGGCCAGCAAGCCGTGAGCGGACAGAGCACGATTTATGTTCATGTACCGTGGTGTCTGCAGCGATGCCCGTACTGTGACTTCGCGACCGATGCGGTGAACCCGAATGAGATTCCTCATGAGGCATATGCGGACGCCCTAATTGAAGAATTCTCGTTGCGCTTGGCCCAACGTAAAAACCCGTTCAACCTCTCGACAATATTTTTCGGCGGCGGCACTCCGAGCATATGGGAGACCGCAGCGCTCACACGAGTGGCGAGCGGTCTGCAAAAACTAAGCGGTCAATCGGCCAGCGAAATTACTGTAGAATGTAATCCGACATCCATCAATGATGCAAAGTGTCGAGCCTACTTAGACGCAGGAATCAACCGAGTCTCCATTGGCGTTCAGTCCTTGCGCGACCACCACCTTCGCTACTTGGGCCGGCTGCACGACGCGGATGCAGCGCGGGTCGCGGTCAAGACCGCTGCGAGCCACAGCGAACTTCGCGTCAGCGCGGATTTGATGTTTGGCATGCCCGATCAATCGGAGATGGCGCTGATCGAAGATGCGAGAGAACTGATAACGCTCGGTGCGAAGCATTTAAGCGCATATTCTCTGACAATTGAGCCAAATACACGTTTTGGAGAGCTCGCGCGCAAAGGCCGGTTACCGCGGTTGCCTGACGACGATGTCGCGAGTTTGTACCTCGCGCTTGAGCGATTTTGCGAAAGCGAAGGGATGGAGCACTATGAGGTCTCGAACTACGCGATGCCCACACAGCGCGGGCGGCACAACGAACACTACTGGCTTGGGGACGAGTACCTGGGACTTGGGATTGGAGCTGTGGGTTGTTATGAGCGACACTCTGGGGGCGTGCAGCGGTATCGCAATGAGTACAATCTGAAGGGATATCTCCAGCAATTGAAGCTTCATGAGCTTCCATGCGAAGAGCTTGAGGCGCTGTCCGGGCAGGATCGAGTGCGTGAAGGCTTGATGTTGGGGCTGCGGACAAAAGATGGTGTTTCGGTCGGTTCTCTCGCAACGCGATGCCAGCTCAACCCCCGCGAGACAAGAGAGCGCGCGATTGAAAAGCTGGTTGGGAGAAATAACTTAATCGATCAGCAAGACACACTCGTGGTCCCTAAGGACAAGTGGCTTGTGATCGATGGTATTATTTCTGAGCTATTCTAGCGCGACGTCGTGATGATTTTGTAGGCGCCGCTCCCGGTGACAGCGAGGATGTAGTCCACGTGTCCGGTTGAGCCAGCAGTCGTAGCTGTTCGCTCGTTGGCGCCGCTGAGGCTGAGATTCCACCAGCGGTTTCCGTCGGCAGAGGCCCATACTGCGAGGCTTGTGCTCGCGCCTTCAACGGCGAAGCGATAGTTTGTTCCGTCGGGCACGTTGCTGACCCTGAAGAAGTCGGCGCCGTTGTCGATCGTTC
>JANNCG010001216.1:0-8895 GCA_031386385.1 Myxococcales bacterium | reverse complement strand
ACATCATCGAGCTTGAAGCAGCTCTGCGTGTTGAAAGCGCACAAAAGAGCGAGTGTGGCGGCAGTACGGATCGAGCGCGTCATTGAATTGTCCCCACGAGCTTACCTCAGTTTGCCCCCTCGCTATACGCCGTTCACTGCGACGGACGCTACTTCCAGAGCTTCGCTGCGCGCGCACTGATAATCGCCCGGGCGCGACCAAAACGACCAGAGCTTCGTACCCCCTCAAGGGCCGGACAAAAGTCCATCCACCCGATATCTACACAGGCCAACGCTGCGGCAGATTCAATCGCGTCGAGAGCAGCGTCGATCTTACCGCGCGTCGCAAAAACTTCAGCTGCCACTTGAAACCAAAACGCCCGCATGGACGGAGACGGCACCACGTCCGCGGCCCGACGAATCTCATCTCCAGCCAACGAGTCAGCCTCGTCCGTCGCAAGGCCTCGCAGTGCAGGAACAAACGCACGAATAAAATGCCCTTCTGGCAACCCAGTAGCTTCAATGCGATCCGCAACCGAAGCTGCGAGCTGCGGGTCTTTACGCCATACCGCCAAGCGCGCGCTCACCACGTAGGTGGACAGCGCGTTGTTGGTGATCGCGGCTGCATCGCTTAGCACCGCGTCGCATCGTTCCCAGTTGTTCTGCAGGGCGTAGGCACGGGCGAGATTCCAATACGTATGTTGGACTTGGGGCTCGACCTTGCGGGCAAATTCTAAGCGTTGAATACCCTCATCGACAAAGCCCGTCTCGACCAAAAAGCGACCCAGGTACGCGTTGGCTTCGCCGTGCTTTGGATCTCGAGCCACCGCCTCGCGAAACGCGCGAACACACGCGGTCAAGTCGCCTTGGTGCAGTCGGACCAGCCCCAAGGTTGCATACGTCTGCGCCGAGTTCGCGTCGGTGTTGAGCGCGCGAAGCGCCCACTCTTCGGCCTCTGCGATTAACATGGGGTCGTCACGTTGTGCGAGAGCGCAGCGAACTAAGGCAAAACCCAAGATCGACATCACGCTGGCGTCATTGGGCACAAGCTTATGGGCACGCCGAGCCAGCTCAATGGACTCTTTGAGTTCGTGGACATCGTTCATCATGTGCACTTTTTCGAGCGCTTTTTCGTACAGCGCGCGCGCGGTCGGATCAGTGGGTCCGGCCTTCACATTTTCTTCACCCACAAGCATCGAGCGCAGCGCGTTTTCGCAGCTTCGAGTGAGCGCGTCTTCGAGTGCAAATGGGCTGTCCGATGCGCCTTCAAATCGATCGGACCATTTTTGCACGCCGTGCACGGACTCGATCATCCGGAGGTTTACGCGCAGTCGACCGCCTTCTGCTCGGACAGTCCCACCAAGAACCATCTCGACCTTGTGTGCGCGGGCCATCGCCAACGCATCTTCGTTATCTGCGCTTGAGGGAGGCACCACCCGCAGCAGTTTGCTTCGCGTCAGTGAGTCTGCCAGCGTGAGCGCGAGCTCTGCGGCAAAGGGTCGAAGCGATACGTCCGCAGCGGTCAGACTCGCCACTGCGATCGATTTGAACGGCATCGGCTTGTTTGGACCTAGCGCCATGGTTGAGGTCCCTGGCATTTTCGCGATGGACTCAACGGGGTCGTGGGTCGACATTTTCGCGGTCCCACGCATGCGGTCAAGCGCGGTCAAAAACTGCTCCGCATCGGGGCGTTTATCACGCTCTCTCAACAAGCCGCGATCGATCAGCTCTGCGAGGGCCTCGGGAATATCCGGGAGAAACATCCGTATGTCCGACGGCGCTTCGTGAAGTCTCGCGAGCGCCAACGCCATCGCTGTATCTCCATGAAACGGCAGCCGCGCGGTCAACAACTCAAACAGCAAGATGGTGAGCGCAAAGATGTCCGAGCGTCCATCGGGCGTCTCGCCAACAACCTGCTCGGGGGCCATGTACGCGGGGGTACCAATGATTCCGCCGACGGTGAGGGCCTTGGGATTCACCGAACCTCCGTGGGTCTGCTCTGAGCGACCGTTTGCAAGACGCGCGATGCCAAAGTCAGTGATCACCACGCGCTCGCTTCCGTGCAGCGGACCCGTGCTGCTGCCACCGCCCAAGAGCACATTGTCGGGCTTCAAATCACGATGAATGACCCCCGCGGAGTGCGCCGCAACGAGCCCTCGCGCGATCTCAGCAGCGATGCGAAGTGCGTCGCCCAAGGCCATTGAGCCGCTGTGCTCTAAGCGACCTCCGAGCGAGACGCCCTCGACAAGCTCCATGGTCAAAAAACGAAATCCCACGCATTTTCCCATGTCAAATGTGCGCGCCACGTTGGGATGCGTCACCATTCGAGCGAGCTTCACCTCGCGTCTGAACCGCTCGACCGCTGAGCTTTCGTCGCTGACGTTTTTGCGGAGTGCTTTGAGCGCGACCGGCTCGTCGAGCTCGCGATCAATGGCCCGGTACACTGCACCCATTCCCCCAGCGCCAAGCAACGAGACGATCTCATACCGCTGACCAACCATTGAACCGGGCGCCAACAGAGGCTGCTCGGCGCTCTGATCATTTGTCCCGTGCGGTGCATGGTTTGGACCCACTCCGCTCTCTGGAACCTGCGTCGCGAAAGTTGCATCTACCTCATGATTTGCCATCGAAATTCCTTACAAACTACTCTCGGACGTAAAACGTCGCTCGTGCCATTAGCTACTCTCGCACGTATAAAGCAGCATTGCGGGGCGTAAACTGTATATCAGCAGCCCCGTCACGAACAGTGATGCTGGGGCCCCCTAGCAGATCGCGCAGGGTGCTCCCATTCTCAGCTAAATCACCGGGAATCATCACGCGGACAGTCCTCGCAGTGCCCCCACGGTTGATCGCCACCACCGCAAGATGGCTCGCAGCACCGCGGGCAAAAACGTACGCGTCCCCGTCCGTGTGCAACGTCCGACGAGCCCCACGACGCAGCCCAGGATGTGTCCCGCGCGCACGGGCGACGATTCTGACGCGATCTAACAAGCGAGTCTCTCGCGGAGACAACTCCATCCCAAATCGCATAAGCCTTCGGTTGTCCGGGTCCGCAGCGCCGGGAAGTCCTATTTCGTCACCATAATAAATAAGTGGTACTCCTGGCTGCCCGAGCAAAAACGTAAACGCCAAAAACAATCGCTCATAGGGCTCGTCACGGTCTGGAGATCCTGGCGGACTGTTCCACGCTTGGTCCATGGTGTTGCCGGTCAAGTCACCGGCCGCTTGCGAGAGAAATCTCTCGACATCGTGGTTGCCCAAAAACGGCGACATGAGCGCGTTTTGATAAACACGCTCTCCCGTACGCACGGCCATATCAAGCTCGGCCATCGTCCCTTCGTTGCTCGCAAACGCGCGGCGAATGGACCAAAACAACGGAAAATCAAACTGACCCGAAAGCTCCTCACGCCCGATGTACTCTTGGACCAGGTCGTGGCCGCCGGCTCCCGTAAACGTCTCGCCCACCAGGTAGTATTGTGTCCCAGCAGCCTCAAGCCGATCGTGAATACGCCGCCGCAGTGTGGTCGATGAGATGTGCTCCATGTGCTTCACGGCATCTACTCGAAAGCCATCAATGTCCGCCTCGGTCAACCAATAGAGGGCATCGTCTGCCATCTGATCGACCGCGCGCATGTTGGTCCACCGAACATCTGGCAAATAGCTCGTAAACCAGCAGTCCAATCGGTGCTCATCCCAGCCACAGTTCGCACCGCCACAGACGCAGTTTCCATCACCGTTAAACCAATCACGATGATCGCGAAAGTACGGATGGTCCCGGTGCAGCTGGTTGTTCGCGATGTCCATCAAGATACGAATGCCCTGCTTGTGTGCTTCGCTTGTGACGGACCGAAGGTCTTCGAGGGTTCCAAAGTGCTCTTCGACGGTTCGGGGCTCGCTCACCCAGTAGCCGTGATATGCGCTGTACATTCGTCCGTCGCCGCCACGTCCCGCGAGGTTGGTGTTCGCATTCACTGGAGAAAGCCAGATCGATCGAACCCCAAGGCCACGAAAGTATCCATCACGAAGGGATGCCAAAACGCCTCTCAGATCACCCCCGCGATAGTTGGCGCGCATATCAACGCCCGGGATGGGAGCATCGTTTGCAGGATCACCGTTGCGAAAGCGATCGGTAAACGTGAAGTACATGGTCCCGTCGTTCCACTGAAAGGGCTCGGGCTCGACCCAGAGAGGGACATACACATCCTCGGCCACACGCATCCCGCGATCTCGCATGGACAGCTTGAACGTATACTTGTTGTCCTCAGCGACCTGCAAATGCACAGTCAATCGCATCGTCTCTGCTGAGTACGAAATGGCGGCGGGATCCACCGGCATGCGGTTCATCGTCACCACTGCAGAGGTTGGGTCTACACCCGCAAGCGTTGTCCCGTCGTAGTAGTCAAACACCAGATCAATCATGCGGTCCGCGCCCACAGTCGCGCTCACGAGCTTAAGCTCTGGCCGCGTGCAGTCTGGGACGTCCACTCGCGAGTTCTCTTGGCCGTTGTCGTACGCGGTGTACCGATGGGTTGGATCAAGGGTCCACTGCCCATCTGCAATGAATTTGTACTGATAAACTCCAGGCGCAAGTGACACGCTCGAGCGGTAGGTATTCGAAAACAGTCCGTCAGTCATGCGCAGCTGGTTCGCGGACCAGCTGTTGAAGCTCCCTCCCACAAACACAGCCCCCGATTGACGGCCCAACGGATAGACAAAGCGACTATCGCAATCGCGAACACGACCCATCGCCAGTGATGGTCCGGCATCGCCACGCTGCACATCGCGCACAGCTGCATCGCCCGAGGGTGGCGGCAGCCGGATGGGGCCGCAGTGAACCACTGCAAGAGCCACGAAGAGACCCAACGCTCGTTGAAGGACAGCCCGTTTTGGAGTGGAATTTTTCAGCATTTTTCGCGTTCGTTTTGAGACCATTGCCATCGCTCCCAGCGTTGCGAGAAGGCTCCACCAAGGGGTCGTTTGAGTATGATTTGCAGGGACTGCGCAGCCTCCCCTCGGGGGCGTCATACCCATAGTTGTCCCGCCATCAGCGCCCGCTGCGCTTGGCCCCGCAGGACCCGCAGCGCCCGTCCACGGAAAGCACTCTGGTCTGTTTGGCTCGGTCTGCGCACGATCCAAAAGCGTGAGCATGTACGCGCCCGCGCCAAACCCGACCATCGGGATCGCGCCAGCGTAGTCACCGGTGCGCTCGTGATACAGTTCTGCGTGGAGGCCAAAGTTTTCTTTCGCTTGCAGCGTCACCCATTGGGTGAGCTCGCGCGCATCCGTCGCACGTCCCGCACGATTGAGCGCATCCGCAACGCGCAAATCGATAAACACCCACTCTTGACTGTCATAGCCACCGCCGTCGTCGTTGCGTGCATAGCCACGCCCGACGTTGGTTCGTAGGTGCTCAAAGTCATCGAGGGTTGCTTGCGCTACGGGCCCCATGGGATCGATCAGCCCAAAGTTAATCGCTTCAACGACGGCAGCGTCCCGCGCAGGCTGCGATCGGCGAAGCTCTTCGTAGTTGCCCGCGATGGCGTTGTTGGGAAAAAGCAGGTTGCGCAAGATCGCGTCACGGACGCTTCGGGCGGTGACCGCGTCCCCTGTGGCACATAGCCCATGGGCGGCAGTGACAGAGGTGTATCCAAAGCGTTTTTGCAGTCCATTCCAGTGTACCTCCCACGGGCCGCTGTCCGCTTTGATAAGACCAGTGTCTGGATCGATGAGCATTCGCAGAGGGGCAACAGCGTTGTCGAGCTCCATGCGTCCGGCGGTTCGAGCAGCCCAGGCGGCGAGCCCAAAGCCGTCAAACTCAATGTTGGGTCCGTTGCCATCGACGTCGCTCCACTCACGTCCGTCACCGTAGTACCTGACCACGCTGATCGAGTAGTCCACGCCGACGTACATTCGGTAGTCACCCACAGTGGCTCCGCGAAAAAAGTCCACGCCCAGTCCAGCCTCTTCGCGATGTCCGCTTCGCGCAAGCGCGGCGACGGCATAGGACATGTCTCGCACCCAAGTGATCCACCAAATCCCTGGCGGAAGTGCGGCAACCATCTGTCCCCGGGCTGGTGCTGGCTCGCGAGTTTGCGACATGCGAAGGACCGTCTCGCTCTGGCGCCACACCATGGTCTCATCCGCACTCAACCCCGCAGGGGGTGCAACTCGCCACGCATTCCAAGCGGCGACTTCGTCCGTCACAAGCGCGTTTGGAGCACGCGCCATCTCCCACGACCGCACACTCTCAACAGAACCGTAGGTCAACACAACGCCCACCCACTGCTCAGCGCCCGGAGCCATCGGAGCGAAGGTCCACTGAAGCGCTGCGATGGAGTCATCGCGGGTGCCGCCGCTGTCTACGTTGTCGAGGTTGCCACCATTTCGCACGGTAAAATACGGGTTATTCGCGCCCGTCTGGTGCTGCGTCACGTTGCCCAGCGCCACGTAGCGCATGGTGAGCCCTGATGGCCCAGTTTCACGAAACGACCGCGTCGCATTATCCCAAGTGATCTGCTCACCGTTGGCGTTTGGCTCTGGAGCGCCCATGCCGAGATGCATGTTCATCAACGCATACGCAGCGCCGTCAGTGACGGTCACTCTTGTGTCGTTGGTGACGTGCAAAACCATCGCGACGGATGAGCTCTCAAGCCCAAACGGCGACCAGACAAACGTCTCAGCCTTCAGGGGACCCATGCGCTGCTCGGTGCGAATCACCTGTGTTTGATCACGGTATTCTGCGTTGAGTACGGGGCGCTCTCCCAACCAACCAGCCTCGCCGTTTGCGCGCAGACCAAAGTAACTGTCGTACACCACGTCACGCGATTGGTTGCCCATTGAGCGCTCAGCGTAAGGGTGCTCAGTGAGAGTTTGCATGCGTGCGTTGCTGACGTCGAAGACGGCAAAGCCATAGCCGTTGCCAGTCGGCAATTGAGAGAACGATCGATGGGGATTGATCGCAAAGCTCTCGTTTTGATGCAACGCAACGGTCAAAGCAGCGCTGAGCGCAAGAGTTAATCGAAAGAGCGAAAGTCTCGGCTTCATACGTCCCAGAGTATGGATCGTTTTTGCGCTTCGCACACCGACGAATGTGCAGGCAAATCAGCCAAACAATCGTTGGTAACTAAATTTTAGATTAGAACGTACCGAAGGCCGAGAGAGTCAGAGGCACTGATCCCGCAGGAGCATTGGGGTTGAAGCTGGGCATCAGGGTGAAGCTCGGCAGCGTTGGACCGCGACGTGCGGTGACGGGAGGGCGAGTCCTGAGCCGCTCTTGTGCAGGGTGTATCTCCTCCCAATAGCGATCGTAGTTGCGCGTGAGCAAGACGCCCGCCAGCCCGCCAAGTCCCAGCCCGATGATGAGGCCAATTCCCTGTCCAACCGTCGAGGGACTGCCCACCCCGCCTCCAGAAGAAGCAGACGATGCGAGCAGCTGGATCGCCCCTCCGACGAGACCAGCCCCGAGATACAGAGACAGGTTGATCCACCACATTCGGCCGGCGCTCATTCGAGCGTTCGTGGCGATGAGCGCGCCAATTCCGCCCCCCAAAGCGAGTCCGCCAAGCAGCAATCCACCGTTCACCTCAGTGGATGTGCGGGTCACGAGTTGCCCAAGAGCAGTGGTGACGACTGCGCCCCAAATCGCGCTGGAGGCAACGACGTTCACTCGACCTCCCGTTGGTTTCATCCACGCGACAAGCGCACCCGCTCCGATGCCTGCAGCGGTACCCAAAGACAAAAGCCCAAAACCCATCTGGTCGAAGCTCGTGCCCGAAGCTCCCAAACGGCCAGCTATTTGGACCATGCCAAGTCCCGCGATTTCGCCGACGAGTGGAATAAGAAACATCGCGTGGGCCTGGCCCGATGTCACGCCATCCAGACTAAGCAAAAGCGAAGTTGTCACACCCAGCGCTCCACCCAACAAAACGCCTGCACCGGGCACTGCGCCGCTAAGGGTTGAAGTTGAAACAAAGGAGCCTGGCAGAACTCCACCTAACACCATCGAGTGCATCGTCGTGCCAATCACAAACATCCCACGTGTTCCGCCGAAGGTATTCTCGGGACCATAGAGAGCGTTTTCAGTGGGGAGGGACGCGCGGTTCCAATCGAGTGGGTTTGCTGGGATATTCACTATGGTGGGTGATGGCGAACCTCCCGAAGAGATGCCAAGCGGTGGTGTACCTGGCACGTTGGGGGACGCACTCATGTGTGACTGAGCGACTCGCTGCATGTCACGCGCAGACGGATGGTTTGGACACAACTCAAGTGTGCGACCAAAGAAAGTATTCGCTCCGGCGTCATCTCCCGTCGACATCCGGTTCATGCCCTCTGTGTACATCGTCTCTGCCACAGGAGGACACACCACGGATGGCACTTGTACCGGTGCGATCGTTGTAGGGGGAGCCTGAGCAGAGATCGTTACGGATCCACTGGCGCCTCCATCGTAGGGAGATGGTCCCGCCTGCGCTGCACCCACAGACGGAATCGCGAGAAGAGAGAGAATACTCAAGACTGGTTTTCTCATTGTCCGTAGGGCAACCCAGGAAGCATGCCGACGTCAACTCTTCATCGCGACAATCGTCAGTATTTCTTTATTTTCCCCAGCGATTTGCACTTTACTCGACAACAAGTTTCGCCGTGACTTTCTCAGTGCCCCAGGCTGTGCCATCTGTGTCAGAGGGATCGAGTCAGAAGGTTCCAACCGCTGTGAGCGTCAACGGCATCGTGCCAGCCGTCGCGTTTGGGTTGATGCTCGGCATGAGCGTGAAGTTTGGGAGTACCGACCTTCGAGTCGCGTACGCCGGACCACGTTTTCTGAGCTGCTCTTGTGCAGGGTGTATCTCTTCACAGTACCGATCTTACTTGCGGGTTTAGAGCACACCCATCAACCCTCCAAGCCCGAGGCCAGCGATCGTTC
>JANNCG010001188.1:0-5240 GCA_031386385.1 Myxococcales bacterium | reverse complement strand
GTGAGAAACGCCCTGCAATTCATACTGTAAAAATGCACGCACACAGGGAAGTCCCTCCGCCACGTGCAGCAACACAAACTCGCCTGAGTGCTCGTCTCGTGTTTGCTCGATCCGTGCAACTCTCTGACTAGCGGGCGTGGCCACGTGAGCTGTGGTGCCGTCAAGTGTTGTCGTGAGTCGGTCTGCTAACCAGCGTTGTGGGCGTTGTGACGCCTCTGGTGTCCTGCCCCAAAGTTCGACCTCGGCGATGGGACTTGGCGAGTGCTCGTCGGGCTCCCACTGCAGCGTCAACGTCTGCGCGGTGAGCGGTTGCGCAAAGTTAATCGACTGCCAACGCGCCTCGTCAATGCGAATAGCGTTGGGTGTTCCAACCACCGTTGGCTCAGCACCGCTGGCTGCGCTCAGAATGCTTAAGCGACCGCGCAAAGGACCTCGTACACGGATTCCGTCGAGCGCCGAACCCTCGTGACGAAAGGTCACAGTGATGGGTTCGTTGGCGGCACCGATGATGCTTCGCGTGTTTCCGTCAAACCATGCCCAAGCTTGTCCGCTCCCACGGACGATGCTCACTTCACTAGGCAAAATGCGGCCAATCACCGCGTCGCGCCGCGCAGTTGATGGCGACGTACGCAAGGGAACTCGCAGTCCCGGAGTTGGCGTCGCGGCGGACGAATTGCCTGCAACGGCATTGTTCGAATCGGATGACGATATCGTCTCGCGCCGCCCAGCGCCTTCAACATTTCCACGTCCTGCCTCGCGAGCAGGACTTGCACAAGCCGACAACGCTGCGCATGCGACTAAAGCCGCGCCCAATTTCACCGCATTCTTATCCACCATCGAACACTCCTATTTGGTTTTTTGAAAACTCAGACAATCATTCAAACAGAATCATCAAGACGCTCCGCCACCTACAGCCTATCTGTGTGCGCGAGAGAACAAGCACTCGTTAGTTGCACGCCACTGGTGGGCACATGTACTGCGGTTGACCAGCATCGCCATTGGGATTCTGGATGCAGGTGACGCCGGGAGCGCAGTCCCCCCGAGTTTCTCGCGCCGCGAACCCTCCACAAGGGTCATAGTTAAATGGCCAACAGTATGTCGGGACACGATTTTGTCGCGCGAACTCGGCGAAATGGCCGTTGCTCTCCGCAACAAAATCGCGACAAACTCCCATGAGACCAATTTTGGAAACACAGGGCGTCCCGACTGCCACATCGGGACCGCAGAGCACAACGGAGCTGATACCGAGCTCTGGTTGAATCCTCACCGTTGAATTCGCGACAATCCGCGAGCACCACTCTGGGTTCGGCGGACGCACACCTGCTTCGCCCGTCGAGGATGCCGCGCAGCCAGCGCCAAGCGACACCAACACGACCAGAAACGCTTGTCGCAGCAGAGACAAACTCCGCAATTCGCGCCCACGCAGTTCGGACGGATTCGCTGCCAATATGCTTGGTTTGTGTTGATTCCAGCTTGCGACGTTCATTCATGACTCACCGGTTTGACCCAAACTCCGGTGCCTCCAACAATTTCTATCGTGGACTACGAGCACCGTTTGGTCAACACGGATCACGGCAATTCAAGCTCACCGGGGTCGTTCGTCTAGATTCACTAACAGTTCACATGACTGCGCGTAGATTCTGAGAGCGTCAACAGGGTTGAAGCTCGTCGGACGAAGGGCGCTCATTGACCTGCAGTAGAATCGAGCGAGCGTCCTGCAAGACTGTGAACTGACCGAAGAGCAGGCGCGGTCGGCATTCTCGACCGTGGTCTTATCGGAGCGCCTTGGTCTACGACTCAGAGGGTCCAGTACTCATCGAGCGTGCGCACAATCTCGGGACGCTCGTACTCGTACTCTGCCAATTCTGCGATGTGCAGTAGAAACGCGCGGACCGCTTGTCGCTGCACAGCGTTGAGCAAAGCAAACTGTGTCACGCAGTAGTCACTCAAGTGCGTGAGTGCAAACGCCATCCCGAACCGAAACTCGCCGCGCAGCTCCGCGCACAGAAAGCCGGGGAGGTGAAACCGCATTCCCTCTGCGTCGAAGAAGCTCAGGCTGCTGTGGCATTCGTTGAGATCCGCCGCAGAAATGTTGCGCCAATCGTACAACTCGTCCCGCTCACGAAGCCGAGCGCATGCCTCGGGTGATGCATAGTCATCGAGTCCCTGACCTTGGTGCAACCCCACTCCGTCGCCGAGCGTGACGCCGGCAAACGCATCGCGGATCACTCGGCACAGCACGTCGCTCATGGCGTCACGCTCATCGCGCGAAGCGAAGGACAAAGCCTGTGGCCATCAGTCCCATCACGACGCTTGCCGTTGAAAGCCCAGCGACCAACGCAAGCTGTCCCTCAAACGTCGCGAGGATCAACCCGCCGAGGCCGAAGGCAGCGAGTGCGACCGCAGGCAACGGGGGAGTGAGGTTTGGAAGAAACTCTGCGTCCGACCGCCAGCTGACCAGCACAGGCCCCTTGAACCGCGCGTACTCTGCAACGTCGTTTGTCCGCGCTCTTGCGCGATACCCGTCTGAGTCTGGCAGCATCTCGATTTCGCCAACGACGCTCACTTTGTCGCCCAGACGGATGAACTGCTCTTGCACAGGGTTGGCTTCATCGGTCGTCCCCTCTTCGTAGTCGACGCGGGTCCCGACTATGCGAGGATCGACCCAAATCTTACCCGTCCCGTCGTCGAGCTGAAAGGGAATCGCAGTCCACTCTTGCGAGGTAAATGTCTGGGTATACGTCACGTTTCCGACGCGCTCGCGGCCGCTGATTGTGGTGACCGCACGGCGGTGAAGCACGCACGGTTGCCGCTCGAAATAGCTCATCACGCCCTGTTCTGCCTGCGCGACGCCAACCAAACGAACGAGCCCCGGCTTGAGCTCGCTCACCTTCGTCTCAGGCAAGCGCTGCAAGAGCCTGAGATCACGCAGAGAGATCGTCGCAAGGGCTCGACGATAATATCGAAGCGATACCATCAGCCCGATCACCAGAAAGATCGGCGACAGCACAAACCAAACCATCATGATGCGAGCTTACTCCCAAACTGCACGTCGGTCACGCCGACGGCGAAGCCCGCTTCGCGTGTCGAAGCAGCGGAAGTGTTGAGCCTTAAGCTGTCCTTTGGTTGGTGTCATTGCCTAAGGTGGTTTCGGACTACGGCCCTGTCCGTGGAGCATGGTACCGTTGTTCATGATGAACGCATGCAGGATTGCCATCGCGCTGTTTTTTGTCGCGCCGGTAGCCCACGCACAGGCTCTTCAGTTTTTTCCTGTGAACAGCAACACCGAGCTCGTGAACACCGCCTATCAGAGCGCCGTGTACGCGGCGGCCCACAATGATGGCGTGAGCAGGACGAGGTTTGCCGTGTATGCGGTGACGGCTCGGGGCTTGAGTCCCTCATCAACTCTGTTCGCATTTGAGGGCGGAGCGCCAGCGGTCATGACGGGCCGACCCTTGGCATCGGACTCGGGGCATGATGTGGTCGGGCTTCAGGCGCTCCCGGGCCGCGGGGTTCCGCTCATCGCTGTGTTGCGTGGACAGAGAGGGTTCGCGAACCAATTTTCTATTGATTTTCCACTCGCGCCAAACGTACAGCCGCCTCGGGCTCTCACGTCAAACGTCGTCCTGTTGGGGGATCCAGAGCTCGGCTGCGATCGTCTGGGAAACTACTGCGCGCTGATCACTGGACACGCAGACCAGCTATATTCTGAGAGGTTTCGGCCCATCGGCGCCGCCAATATTCAGCCGCCCACGCCCGTACCGACTTTTGGAGCTGGAGCTGCACGCTGGGATCTCGATTACGAGTCAGTGGGTGCGGTCGTTGCGGGTGAGACGGGTCCCGAAGCAACGCCTACTGTCCAAGTGGCGTCCCTTCCTCCGGGGCTCGACGCTCGCGAGATGGGGGCACTCAGGACGGACACAACACAGCTTCTCGTCTCGCGTCCTCGCATCGCGTGTCGGCCCCAGGGTGACGGGGACAGTTGCCTGCTTCTCTTCACGACTCCAACAGGTGTTTTGCGTGTAAAAAATGCGGGCGGCAACGGTCCGGTTGTGAACGGAAATATCCACGGTTTGGTCAACGTGGAAGACCGTCTTATGCCTGGCGCCTACGACATTACCCGAACATCCCTTGGTTTTCGAGTCGCGTACTTTGCCCGTCGGATGAACATACTGCGGCTGATGGTCCGGGAGTTATTAGGCGATGGATCGGCGCTCTCCACCGTACAAGTCGCATCATTTTTTAGCGTGTCCGACGACGTGCGCGGGGTGCGCATCACGCCGGCCATCGACGCTCAAACATCGCTCGTCACGTGGGTCCACGGAACCGAGGGAGCCGCGCGAAGCTGTGGGATGGTGTTGCGGGGAAACCTCCTGCCCGAGTCAGTCAACTCGCCGGACGCCGGTGCCGAAGGCGGGGTCGTTCTCGACTCCGGGATTGTTGAGGACACTGGCGTGCTGCCGGACATCCCCACAGCGACTGATGTCCCAACAAACGGCCCCAGCCTTGACGGCTCGCTCGTCGTGGCGGACGCCAGTAGCCCGCTGATGCCTCCCAAAAATGCGATCAGCTTCGGTGGTGGAGCCTGCGGTTGCAGAACGACACCATCGCACCGACAGACCCACGATCGCAAATGGCTCGGTGTCTTTACGCTGCTCGCGTCACTCGCTGTCCACACGTCGCGACGGGGCTCTCGTAAGCACACCGTTGATCCAGCACGATCGTCCGTTTAGCAAAATTCTCTCACTCACTCCCGCGACGTGTCGCGCCTAGCGCTCGAATGAAATCACAGCTTTTTCTCACGTGTTTTGCGCTCGGCGCAATGGTTCTTGTCGGATGCTCGCGCGCGCCCGAAACCGCAGGCTGTCTCGCTAGCGGTGACCCTCTATGCGCTCTTCCCCCAGTGTGTGAGCGGCTGGCCTACACGTGTAGTGCTGGGCCTGCTCGTGTATCACGCATCACGTCTGTGAGTCAGCGCCTCCTTGGTCTCGACGCCGAGGGAACCATTGGCGACATCCGTCTCGAGAACGACCAAATCGTCGCAGTGATTGACGCGCTCGATCACCCCCACCATCTCTCACCCGCCGGCGGAACGCTCATCGACCTGGCTCCGGTCAACGGCGCCGATCACCTCTCGCAGATCTATCACGCCACTGGAATCCTCCCTCGCGACGCGGTCCACTATCGCAGCCTTGAACTGCGCACGTTCGCAAACGGTGTGGCTGCTGTTGTGGCCAAAG
>JANNCG010000381.1:0-3273 GCA_031386385.1 Myxococcales bacterium | reverse complement strand
GTGCAGGGCACGCACGCCATCGACAAGTTGTGGAAGCGCATTTCGCAGCGCCGGCAGATCCATCGCCCGATTGGGCGTAGCCAGAGCATCTCGCTTTGAAATCGGCTGCCGGTCGCTATCGTTCGCCTTTGGCTCCGGCCGCTCTCTCGGAGCCTCAATTGTCACCAACGGCTCGACGCTGTTTCGGCCAGCGATCGAAGGGCGAACATGCGTGTAAAAATCCACGCCGTCCAAGTACTCCATCGTAAAAAACCAGTGCCCCTCATGCTCCGTCAGCTCGTACAGCGCGACAAGGTTGCGATGAAAGACATCGGCAAGAGAGCGAAACTCTTGCTTCAGCGTAAAGAGTCCGTCTCCCGTCAATCGATGAAGTGTCTTAAGCGCCACACGCGTTTGTGCAACCTCGTCTATCGCTTCATAGACGACACCAAAGCCTCCAGACCCGATGCGTCGCAGGATCTGATATCGCGGCGTACCTCGAAAGTCGCTTGATCCTAAGCTTGCAGAACCTTGTGCGTCCGCCATTAGATCTTTCATTGAGTCAGCGTTTGGACACGCTGAAGACTACCGCAGTCACCGCTTAAGACTCAACGATCAACGACAAGATCGTCGACCTCGACGGGCTCAAGCAGCGCTTTTGTAATGAGATCTAGCTCCGCGATCTGCAGCGTCTCTGGCCGTCGCTTCGGGTCGATTCCGCAGGCGAGGAGGAGGGCTTTTAAGTGATCGCGACCCTTGGGTGCGATGGGTGTGAGCCCATTGAAGAGCGTTTTTCGCCGCGCCGCGAACAACGCATGGACAACGCGCTGAAACGTGGGGCGCTCAACCGCCAGGCAAACATCACGGGGCGTAAACTTCAACACCGACGATACCACCCTCGGTTGGGGATAAAAACAGCCCGGTGACGCGTCGCAAATTTTCTTCACGACACAGCCTGCTTGCGCAAACACCGTGAGTACGCCCCAGTCGTCGTCGCCGACACTCGCACACAACCGTGCGCCAACTTCGCGTTGAACCATGACGACCGCAGCACGCCATCGGATGGGGTGAGCGGTGATGGATCGCAGCAGTTTGCCAGTTATTTGGTAGGGTAAATTGCCCACAATCACCGTCGGTTCTTTGGCGCACTGCTCGCGATAATCAAACGCCGCGGCGTCTTGTTCAAGCAGCGTAATGTTGGACGCAAGGGTCTCTTCTTGCAACGCTTTGATCAGATCTCGATCCCGCTCAATTGCAAGCACTTGCTTGACGGACCCAGCCAGCATTTTGGCGAGCGTCCCCGTGCCTGTTCCGATCTCGACGACGGTCTCTTCTTTCGTGGCTTCGAGCGCCGCGACGATGGCCTCTGCGACGGAAGGGGCGACTAAAAAATTTTGCCCGAAAGAGTCTTTTGGCTGCAACTGGTGGCGTTTTAAAAAGGCCCGGGGATCTTCGAATGCGCTCATTTCGGGATCAGTGACCTGCGCCGTGAGCGATCGCTGGTGGCAGAGCAGCAAGCTCTTCGCGCTGCTCACGAAGGTGCCAAGGCAGCTCACCGTAAACGTCGTCAAACAAAGTGTCACGTGGCGGATTTTGTGCGCCCTCGATCTTCGCAATCGCGGCTTTGACCTCCGCGTCGACTTCTTGAAAGAGCGCCTCGTCGCGCGCATCGTCCATCAAATCAAGCACCACGAGCGCCTTGCGAAGTCTATCCATCGGATCGCGAAGCTTCCACGACTCAACCTCATCGTTTGAGCGGTAGCGTGTGGGATCGTCGCTTGATGAGTGAGCGCCCATTCGATAGGTAAAACACTCGATAAATGACGGCCCACCGCCGCTTCGTGCCCGTGCTGCTGCCGAGCGGATTGCGAGAAAGACGGCGCAGATGTCGTTGCCGTCCACCCGTCGTCCAGGGACGCCATACGCGACGGCCTTCGATGCAAACGTCGGTGACGCGGTCTGTGCGCTTGAGGGGACGCTGATGGCCCAGTGGTTATTTTGGCAGATGATCACACACGGCGTTTGATACACTCCGGCGAAGTTCATCGCGTTGTGAAAATCCGGCTCGCTTGTCGCGCCGTCGCCTAAAAAACCAACAGCGATCGACGATTTGCCCTGTAGCTTCATCGCCCACGCGCACCCCACAGCGTGAGGAACCTGCGGGCCAATACAGCTGGACCAAGACACTTGATTGACGCTCTTGGCCGAGTAGTGGCTGGGCATCTGTCGCCCTTTGTTCACGTCACAGTCGTTGCCAAAGCACTGTGCAACGTACGTTTCGAGTGGAAATCCCCTTACCAGCATCGCGGGGCCTTCACGCAACGCGGGAAAAATCCAGTCTTCGGGCTCGAGCGCCAAACCCGTCGCGAGCGGTGTAGCTTCTTGTCCCCGCACCTCGCCGTAAAATCCAATTCGACCCTGTCGCTGCAAACCCAACATCCGCTCATCAAGGGCTCGAAGTCGGCGCATCTCGCGGTACATGCGCAAAAGCAGCGCGTCTGGCAATGAGGCTCGATGCTCTTCAGGTATCGTGCCGTCGTCAGAGAGGACGCGAAAAAGGCCAAAAATTGGGTCGTTTTGAGCGGCAACGACCTTGCGTCCGTCGGCGGGTGCAGTCATTTTTATTGACGATAAGTGTGCCGAGAGTGGGGTCCCAAAGGCAAGCAGCAACGCCTGCAGAGCGGTTTTCAAGAGAGAATAAAATTCCATCGCGAAAATCGTGGAACGATTGCATACCAAGTGCGTCTGTAAGTGCTCTAGCCACACGCACAGCCAAGGATTTGCCGCTCATTGGGGTCCTCGTTTCACAAACTCGCGTCTCTCAAAACTCCCATGATTGATCCCAAAACTCGCCGACGACTCGCCGTTGGAACCCTGCTCTGTTTTGCGCAAGGACTCATTCAGCCCGCTGCCACCGCGCAAACTCGACGCCCTCCAAACGGCGGACGCCCAGTGACCGAGAGCAGCGAAGACGAAGGCAACGACGGCGAAGAGACAACCGGGACGGACCGAGCACCGACGGGAGGAGTGAACCGACGCACGGGGTTTGAGCTTGAGCTTCACGGCACGCTCACCACACAACGAGGGCGCCCGCTTGTGCTGCGAGGGACCGCGTTTGAAGTGCGAGGGCTCGCGACACTTCGCGCGCTCCCCGGTGCTCACGTGACGGTGTACGAGTTGGATCAACGGGGGCATAGGTTGCCTCAAGCGTTGGGTGATGTGACGGCTGCAGAAGGCGGTCGATTTCAGCTCAGCGTGATCCCCGAAGGCTCCTCGATCATGCTCGTGATTCGT
>JANNCG010001151.1:0-4921 GCA_031386385.1 Myxococcales bacterium | reverse complement strand
CTGCGTCGACGGCGGCCTGCAAACGCTGATTCCAGCTGCCCTTAAGCACAACGTACGGCCGCTGCGCGAGGGCCAACTCTTGCTCAAAGCGGTCAAAAAATACCGTCCCTCCGTGAGGAAAATACCGCACTGGATCCGCGACCCACGGGACGTCTGGCGCACACAAAAGCGTCAGCGCGTAGCTGTCCTCGTGCGCCCACTGATCGAGCTCTGGTGCAGGAGATTGATCTGCAAATAAGCTACGATTCCACACTTTGGTAGTCAGCGCATCGGTGTCACAAAACAACAACCGATTGCAGCGGCGGGCGAGGGCTTGCTCGGTTGCGCGCTGGCCATGTGCGATCTGCACGAGCCGCTCCGGTGACTGCACCGCCAAGGGATCCGTCTCAAGGACCGCCCTGGCATGCTCGGGGACCCACACGGTGTTGAAGTGCTGCGCGAGGGTTGCCGCGAGGGTTGATTTTCCGCAGCTCTCGGGGCCGATGATCGCGACGCGCTTGGCGTAGTGTGCTCGCACGCAGTCCGGGATGTTGTCCCACTGCGCAAACGGATCCGCGCGCACCGACGTCCCGCTCACTTTGATGCATACCTCGGTGCGACTCACCGGAACAAACTTCGCCCCCAGCTCCTGCGCGAGCCGCGCTCCATAGGGCTCACCCGCGAACAAAAAATCCACTGGCCACGGGAGCACATCCTCAAGGGATCTGCGCCAGATAGTCCAAAAATCGGTGCTTTCTTCAGGCAACTGCGGATTGTTCGCGGTGTGATGCACCACTCTTGCTCGACCATAGAGCTCACGCATCCAGCTCACCCGCAGCTCTCCAGAGATCGGCTCGCTCTCAAGCGAACCAACAACAACGCAAAGCTCGTCCACATAGTTGCTCGCGGTGTCCACCAGATACTGGTGCCCTCGATGTGGGGGCATAAACTTGCCTAACACCATCCCGCGCGTGTGCTTTTTTGCAGTCATTTCGTGCTTCTTACCGACGCACTATCGCAGCGAAAGCGCCGCCCTGACAATCGAATCTTGTGCGCCAACCTCGCAGCCCATTGGCCCAAATCCCAGCTCAGCCAACAGGGCCTCAATTTTTGCCGACTCAAACCGCCACTGGGTCGCAGCAAACAAATCACTCGCCGCCGGCAGCACCGCCGTACTCTGCGCTCGGACAAAAGACCAACGCGCGACCAACAGTTCGCTTCGAAGCACCTCGCTCTTCGCATCAAGAACCGCCGCATCAAGAAGCTCAAACCACTGCTCGCTCGCCACTGGCTTAAGCACAATCCCTGCCCGCTCCAGCGCGTTAAGCCACTGACCCCAAGAGACTCCTTCACGGCTCGCGCAGTTCACGGTCTCAGTCTTGGCAACACCTCGCATCGCGAGCGCGGCCAAGCACAGGGCAACGCGATCTACGGGCGATGTATCGCAGCGCACCATGGGATCCAGCCTCTCGGGGTACGCCCCTAAGCCGGCGAGGACTCGCAAGCACACCCCAAGCTGATCCCGCGGGCCCGCGTATCCGTTGACCGAGTCACCCACAACAAGCCCCAATCGGACGTTGAGCGTTTTGACCGCAGCGCAGCCCTCAAGTAGGCGCTCTGCGATCCATTTGGACTGCGCATAACCACCCACCAGGCGGACCAGACGTCTGGGTATCCAATCATCGCCGCAGTGTGTTGCAGCCGCACTCGACGCGACCACGACGCTTAATGTGGATGTGTGAATAAGCGATTTTGTCGGTGTTTTCGCAGCAAATTCGAGCGCATCAAGCGCCGACAGGACGTTGTCATCGCTCAACGAAGCGCAGTCCGCAATCAAGTGAACGCGCCCCGCGGTGTTCACCGTCGTTGCTGTCTGTGACGCAACGGCAATGTATTGTTCGCGACCCCACCCCCAGTATGGCCGGTCCGGATCAATGGCCAAGCACTGCACTTTTGACTCGTCGAAGTCTTCAAGCACCAAGCCCCATTGCGACTGCGACTCAAGCACCCGCGAGCGTGCTTCTTCGTTGGACTTTGCGCGGACCAACACGGTCACCGACGCCCCTTGGCGCAGAAGGCTGGCGAGCGTGGCGCTTCCTACCAAACCGGTCCCACTGGTGAGGACGATCCGGGAGTGCGCGTGCACGGCGGCCCCGCGATCATCGCGATCATTGCGATCAACACTCGCAGCCGCAAGATACCGTGCCGCAATAAGTGACAAATCAAGGCAATATTCACGGTGACCCGCAGTCAGCAAATGTGCCTCTTGCGCCACCGCGGCCATCGCGCGGGCCGTTCGAAGACCGTACACCGCGCTGGGCTGCAGCGTGAACCCGCGACGCTCGAGAGTCGAGGCCACCGCAAGGGCAGCGATGGAGTCGCCACCGTGGTCGAAAAAATCACCGTTGATCCCGAGCTTGTCGGAGCGCAAGAGTTCGCGAAGGACGCCAAGTATCAATTGCTCCGATGGAGAGAGTGCCTCAGACTCGAGCGGCGTCGCTGCGGCTGCGACAGCAAGCAGGTCGGTCACCGAGACCTTTCCACTGGGTGTCCTGGGCAGGACCGGGACGGCAGACCACACGGCTGGACAAAGATGTGCCGGGAGCATTGCGCTGAGCCGCTCACGCGCCACAGAGAGCTCGTGGGCTGAGACTCCCTCAACGGCGACGCGAAGTTGATCGGCATCGCCGTCGGCGTTGTGGCCGACAAACACCACACACTCGTGGGGGGCTACGAGGGGCGCAATGGCCGCCTCGACTTCTTCAGGCGCGACAAGTTTTCCGTGTATTTTTGCTTGCCGATCAAGGCGACCAACAAACGCGAGGCCGTCGGGAGTTCGCCGCACTTTGTCCCTCGTGGCAAACCACCGCGCCCCATCCTCGCGATGCACAAATCGCTGCGCCGTAAGCTCGGGATCGCCTAGGTAGCCCCGCGCAAGACATGGCCCACCGAGCCAAAGCTCCCCGTCGTCAGTGACATGCTCCAAGACACCCTCAATGGGGTCGCCCAACACAGGCGCGCCCCACGAAGCGCTGACCGCACGGAGGTGTGTGCACACCGTTGCCTCCGTCGGCCCGTACACCGACACAACCCGTGCCGCCCGCCCCCACTTTCGAAGCACCACGGGGTCCGTTGGCTCGCCTCCCACGATGAGAGTTTTTACCCTCTTTGGCAGCGCTCCATAGGCATGCCTCCGCAACACCGCTGGAGGCACATCGCACACCGTAATTTCGTGCCGGCGAAGAAGGTCAAACCAATCCAGTGCGAGCGTTGACGAGGGACGAGGGTCAATCACCAATGTCCCGCCCGCGCTCAAGATCGTGAGGACATCACTGACGTGGGCGTCAAATCCGCTCGAGAGCATCCAAAGAGAGCGATCCTCAGGGGTGAGCATAAATGCAGACATTTGCGCTCGAACGAGGGACTCAATGCCGCTGTGGGGCACGGCTACACCCTTGGGCGCTCCGGTCGAGCCAGACGTCCAGATAATGTATGCGTCATCGTCGAGATGCACGTCTGTCCATGGCTCACACGTGCTGGGCCGCGGGGACTCATCACCAAACGCGTAGGCGATCTGCGGTGCGTCAAATTCACTTATTTGACTTTGGGTCAGCAAAAAATCGACCTTCGAGCGCGCTATGAGTGACGCCCTTCGCGCCACGGGTTGCTCCGGGTCGATCGACACCCACACGGCTCCGATGCCCCACACCGCGTACATCGCGATCACGTGCTCGACTGTGCGTCCTAAGTGCAAGCCGACGCGCGAGCCACGCCGCACGCCGTGTTCACGAAGGGTCGTGCACAAGTAGCTGATCTCACGGAGCAGCGCACCATGGTACAGCTTCGATCCGCCGACGGTGTCGACAGCGAGGTGAGTAGGATTGGCCCGGGTCGCGTCGATCAAAAGCTGCAGCCCGGGAGCTAGCAACCCCAATACTCGCTTGATGCATCGCCCGTTGAAGCGTTGTCAACATTGGGCGCGCCGGCGCCGCGGACCAGGTCCGACTTGGCCACCACTCGAAAATCAATTGACCAGCGAATTTTCTGAACTCTGTGCGCAAGCGTCTGATGCAAATGCGCCGCTGAAAACAGCACCACGCGTCCCTGCTTCGGCTCGATCACGGTCGCGTTGTCCGAGCTGAGCTCGCCGACCAACGCTCGTGGATAGCTCGCGGAAGCGGGCGGCTGCACGCGCTGCCAGCCCACTTCGCGACGAAAGTCATCAAAGTGAAACTCTGCGGAGTCATTCGGCACCGCCGTCGCAAAAACGCTGTGATAGATCGCAAAGCCTGTCTCAAGCGGCGCATCACTCAGGGCGAGCCACACGTTGAACTGTGACTGAGGGTTGGCGTACCAAGTGTCGCGATGTGCGTACAAAGCTGGGGCCGCAGCGGCAATTGAAGCGAGGCCAGGCTGATTGGCGCGAATGCGCGGACGATCAATCAGGCAGTCTTGCGGATCGAAGTTCCACTGGTGAAGTGCGCTGAATATGAGCGCTTGGACCTCGGGATCTTTTGCCAGCAGCTGCCGCGCGGTGCTCAGACGGGGCAACCACGTCGGATCCGATGCGTCATTGGGGAGCGTGCTCGATGCATCCACTGCAAACGCGTCACCGATCGCCACGCGGGCGCGCGCCGCGAGCTGATCAAGCGCCGGTGAAGTCGACTCGGCGAAGACGTCTCCGTGAAAAATCCGCTCTCGCAGCGACGCGCCAGCCAACGCAGTGGGTCGCTCAATGGGCTTCAGAATCATTGGGCGAGTCCTCGCGGTTTTATCCCCACGATCACCACTCGGTCGTCGTTTGCTCCAAAGGCAGCCCCGCTGATAGTGGTTAATTCTACCTTATAAAATCCAGCAAACTCAAAGAGCGCGACCAGCTCATGAGGCATGTACATTCGGGTGATACCTTCTCTGCGCTTGACGGCCGTGCCTGGGCGCTCAT
>JANNCG010001140.1:0-5711 GCA_031386385.1 Myxococcales bacterium | reverse complement strand
GCCGCGCTCGAAGCCGCCGCCAACAAGACCCTCACCGAGCTGGGCGCCACGAGCGTAACGGTTGATTTTTCTGCCAACGTTCGCACCCGTCAGGTGGGCAGCGAGGACCCTTGCCCGGATGTCAAAAACGTCATTTTGGTGATGTCCGGCAAAGGTGGCGTAGGCAAAAGCACCGTCGCAACAAACCTGACCTTGGCGCTGCACCGCGCAGGTTCGCGTGTGGGTTTGCTCGATGCGGACATTTATGGCCCCAGCATTCCAACGATGTTGGGAGTCAGCGGTCGGCCCGTGAGCACGGACGGCAAGATGATTGAGCCGCTTGAGCGCTTCGGGATCAAGCTCATGTCCATTGGCTTTATGCTGGACGATCAAAAGACCGCAGTGGTCTGGCGTGGTCCGATGTTGCACGGCGCGCTGCAGCAGTTCTTAAAAGACGTCAACTGGGGCAAGCTCGACTACTTGATCTTGGACCTCCCACCCGGAACCGGAGACGTGGCACTCACTCTATCGCAAAAGATCAAGTGCACTGGCGCGGTGATCGTGACCACGCCGCAAGAGGTGGCCTTGATCGATGTGTATAAATCGATTTCGATGTGCCAAAAGCTGAGTATTCCGATCTTGGGGATCGTCGAAAACATGAGCTGGTTTGTCGACGCCGCGGGCAACAAAATTGAGATCTTTGGCAAAGGTGGTGGCGAAAAAGCTGCAGAGCACGCGAAGGCGCCGTTGCTGGGACAGATTCCGATGGACTCGCTGGTGCGCGAGTGGGGCGACAACGGCACCCCCGTTGTACAAGCGCAACCAACGAGTGCGGTGGCCAAAGCGTTCGCCCTCGTGGCCGAAAAACTCAGCGATCGCGTAACGGTCGAGCTCAATGACGCGCACGGCGGATTAGCCCCCGCCGAAGGACCCAAACGCCTGAAAATCGTGCGATAAATTCAATGACTCGCGAGGGATCCGCAGTGCTTAACACCGTCAGCGTACAGGACATTGCGGCGCTCACCGCCATCGTCGGAGAGGGCAACGCTTCAACGCTCGAGGACGACCGAAAGACCTACGGCCGCGACTGGACTAAGGTCTATGAGCCCAACCCGAGTGTCGTGTTGTTTGCCAAGACCACTGAGCACGTGGCCGCGATTCTGAAGTACTGCAACGAGCGATTGCTCCCAGTGGTCACTTCGGGCGGTCGCACCGGGCTTGCCGGTGGGGCGATGGCCACCAACGGCGAGGTTTTGCTCTCGCTCACCAAGATGAACCACATGGAGACCGTGGATCCCGTGGGGCTCACCTTGCGCGTTCAAGCCGGAGCCGTCACCGAGGCGGTACACCGGCACTGCAGCGATCTGGGGCTCACTTGGCCTGTCGATTTCGCCTCAAAGGGCTCATCCCACGTCGGCGGAAACATCGCCACCAATGCCGGTGGGGTAAAAGTTATACGCTATGGCCTCACACGCAACTGGGTCTTGGGGCTTGAGGTGGTGGTCGCTAACGGGGACGTGTTGCGGCTCAATGGTGCGCTTGAGAAGAACAACACCGGCACGGACCTACGGCAGCTTTTTATCGGCTCAGAGGGCACCCTAGGAGTGATCACCGCGGCCACGCTGAAGCTCGCACGGTTGCCGGCAAAGGTCGACGTGATGCTCTTGGCAGTCAGTGGGCTTAATGCCGTATTGCGGCTCTTCGCCGAGGCACGCAAGGGACCCTTTGTGCTCAACGCGTTTGAGTTTTTCACACAAGAGTGTCTTCGTCGCGTCCAAGCACACCGCAAGCTTCGCGACCCATTTGACGCAAAGCACTCACATTATGTCCTGATTGAGTGCGAAGCGACGGACACCGAAGAGGTCGAAAACTGGGTTGGCGGACTGTACGAACGAGAGCTGGTGCAGGACGCGACCCTTGCGCAAAACGGCTCACAAGCACGAAGCCTCTGGGAGCTGCGCGAGAGCATCTCTGAGTCGCTGTCGGGCACCGGCTTGCCGCACAAAAACGACATTGCCCTGCCTATCGCAAACTTGGGCGCTTTCTGCTTAGAGCTAGAGCAGATGTTTGCACAGCACTATATAGACTGGGAGCTATGTGTGTTTGGCCACATCGGTGATGGCAATCTTCACGTCAACGTGATGAAGCCCGACGGGCTTGAGAAGACGGCTTTTCTCGCGCTCACAAAAGAGGCAGACCACCGGATGTTTGCGTTGGTGAAAAAGCATGAAGGCAGTATTTCGGCCGAGCATGGGATCGGGTTGCTGAAAAAAGACTACCTGCACTATTCACGATCCCCCGCTGAAATCGCAGTCCTTCGTGCGGTGAAGTTCGCGATGGACCCCAACGGAATTCTCAACCCCGGCAAAGTGCTCTAGTTAACGCACTGTGACCATTTCAAACTCGCCCAGATAGGCTTGCAGATCGATGGGCCACAAGCCCGCCTCGACGGACGTCACGTTGATCGTCGCAACATAAACAAACGCTTGACTGTCGCCACCTGCGTGCAAACGGCGCGTGACGCGAGCCGGAAAAGTCACCTGCCCCTCGCGACACGGCAGGTACGCCGCGATGACCGCGGTCCGTTGAACCCCCGCCTCGGTGAAGGTTTGCTGAACCAGAACGTAGGCAAATTGGCCTGCGGACGGATTCCACGCGACGGTAAAATCCATGCCCATGACCACATCGCCGTTCGCCGGCGCGACGACACGAAACGCGGACTCACGCGGTACGGTGACTGTGCCATTAAACGCCGGGACCTCAGCGCCCAAGGAGGTAAACTGCAAGACTGTCCCGGGCCGCCCAAACTCCTGTCGATTGACCTGGTTGTCGGGATACGTCCCCATCCGGTTTGGGATCAAAAACTCTGACTGAAACCCTCGCGACGACACAGTGATCGACCCGCTGTGCGCACGTGGAATCGCCTCAAGATCGTCTTCGCGAGCGCCTGACGGACAGTTGCTAAAGTTAAATGGTCCGTCTGAGTACACCGTGCACGACGGCATTCGCTCAAGGCGCCAAAACGTCGCTGCCAACACTGAGTTGTTCGCCGCACCTCGGTTGCCCGATCGAGAAAAAAACAACCGACCAAACCGAGGGTCGTCTCTTCGGACGCGACCATCGAGTCCCTCAAACGGAGACGCATCTCCAGTCACGACGTCGTCGACCGACGCGTCCGGCCCAATCACCACCACGGCCCCATCGCCCTGACGCGGAAAAGGATCCACCCGCGAGGGATCGGTCTCAACACCGCGCACGACAATCCCGCAGTGAGAGAGCGCAAAACCAACCGCAAGCAACCCGACGCACACTGAACTTGCAGCTCGAACGTGCGATGCAAAAGAAAGTTTAGGCATGGTGAATACGACTACAACGTGAAAGGTACTATGAGCAGAGCCAGTCTGCAAAAGTGCAAAAGCCCAATAAGGCCAAAAGCACTCATCGTCTATGATGCTATGGTTGATCAACCTTCGGATCATCGGTCATTCATGCTTATTCATCGAACTCGTTCGCGTGTGGGCTCTGGTTTGTTTCTTGGACTACAAGCGGTTTATCTTCTCGCCTGTGGCGCCAAGACGGGACTGTTAGACAACCGAGGAGTGTTGCCTCGACGTGTCACTCCCGTGTTGCCACCGGTGTGTGGGACGCTACGGGTGAGGGTTCCGGTGGGGGTGCAGGCGGGACTTGATGCGCGGGTTGAGGCGACGATAGTCCCCGCAGATGGGTACCGATGGGCGCTCACACGAAAGCCCCTCGCCTCCAACGTAAGCGCGCCCGCAGCAACTGCGAGAACAGTCAATTTTGCCGCCGATATTCCTGGAGATTATGTCTTTGCTGTGACCACACCGTTGACCGCCGAGGGTGGGGCCCCGCTGGTCTGCGCGGTCACCGTCGAAGGGCTCAACGTAGATCCAAACTGCCCCGGCAGCGCACTCCCCGAGCCGAGCCTGTTGGCACTCACTCAATCGAGCGCACAGCTCGCGCTGGATCCTGCCTTTTCAACTGCGCGAAGCACATCCGACGCTGCGTCAACTTCCACGCTTCACCTGGCAGAAATCGTCTCCGAAGATGTGGCGATCGCGGTCCTTGAGCATGCAGCGCCGTTGAGCGTCGATGCTCTCGCGATTGACCTTGAAAATCGCTTGATCGCGGGCACTGGCGCGACCGCGATTTTGTTGGGACTTCAGGGCCAGAGCAGCGATGGGTATCGCTTTCGTCGAAGCGTGTTTCGCGCCCCTGCCGCAGCGAACACCTTCGCTTGGGTCGCCCGCAACCGCGCTCTGCGTGAGTGGACACAGATCGATCCCGGAGGCTCACGCGGTGGAACGCTCACCGCCAACAGCTTTGTCTTTGAGACCACGACCATTGCGGTCCCGGGCATCAATCGTGCGGTCACCCTGCTCGCGGTTGCGCCCGAATCGCTGGTCAATGACGCGACAAAACCAGCGGCGTTTCGGTTGCTAGATATCTCGCAGGCCACTGGTCTCTCAAGCAGCACCCGACGAGTGGGTCTTCGTTGCCAGGCGCTGGTCGCGACCCGCAACACCATCGCTGACTTTTTGTGGCTCGTGGACACCTCTGGTTCGATGGTCGATGAGCAAGTGCGACTTGGCAACACAGCGCAGCGGTTTTTCACCGAGATGAACAACGCTGGGATCGATTTTCGAGTGGGCGTGATTCAAGCCGGAGCCCTCGGTCCGGTGGATCTCAACGACCCGGGGTTTGAGTGGATCTCGGGCAACGATCCGATGGGGCCGCAACAGCTGGCCTTTCAGGTCACCGCTGAGCGGTTTCAAGACAACATGATGGATCGCTTGTCGCCCTACCCCCTCCCTGGTCAAGCCGAAGAGCCCGTCGCTGCAGCGGTGCTTGTTGGGACCGAGATGGAGCGCCGCGCGATGACCGATCCCGATGACCGTCGTCGCTTTCGTCGGGACGCGACAAGGGCTGCGTTTTTTGTGACCGACGAGAACGGGCTCAACGACGACGCGCGCTATTTTGCGCGGGATCAAGCGCGCTGGGGAGCGACTGCGGAGGCGCGTATTACGAGTGCGGCGGCCTGGTTTCGCGATCATCGTGTGCTGACGTTTGGACTGATCGATTTTTTTGGCGCGGTTCGCTGTCCAGACCGACTGAATTTTGCGCCCTGCGTGGTGGCCGCGAATGGGGGCGCTTACATTCCTCTGAGCAGCGCGCTGGACGCAGAGGTGAGCGCGGGATTGTCGCGCATTGTGGACGCGGTGGCTGCTGAATCGAGCGAGTTTGTCCTGGACGGCTCACCTATTTCATCGACGCTCAGAGTGCGTGTGGATGTGACGGAGGTGCCGCGCTCGCGTGCCGATGGCTTTGACTTTGGAGCGGGCCGAAGATCGATCGTGTTTCGCGGCGGGCGGTACCGTCCACGGATGGGCCAAACGGTCCGTGTGGCGCACTATTTTTGGCAGTAAGCGAAGCACAATGTATGCGCGATATTGATCCGCCCGACGATGAGCAGCAAGCTCAGCAAGCTCAACAAGAGCAGCAAGACAGGCTCAAGTGGGAGCTACTTTCAGTGCTCTTTAGCTCACAACCTCTGTCCCCGGCGTCCGCACGCGTGCTCTTTGACGCCGCGTGGGAGCTGTACCGAACCGATCAGGGGACCGCACCCATCAACGCACCGTTGATGCAGGGCCGCATTGAGAACCTTCGCCGAGATATGCTGCTGGGGACCGTTGGTGGACCCGCCTTTGAGG
>JANNCG010001125.1:0-7591 GCA_031386385.1 Myxococcales bacterium | reverse complement strand
TGGCGGTCGCCCTTACGTGCGTAGAATTTCCCCTTCTTTTGGGGACAATCGGCGCTACACGACCAGAGCAACATTGGTTAACATCGACAACCCACTGTGCAAAATCACTCAACAATTTTTTGTCGATTTGTTGCCGTCGTTTCCTTCTTGAGTGCGTGCGTCCCCACTCCCGTGCCCACCGACAGCTCAGGTGCAGACGCATCTACCGCTGACTCTCCACCGGGTATGGATGTGGTCCAAACGATGAGACCGTTTCCAAATCGGCCTGGGTGCAACCCGATGACGGGGATTCAGTGCGATGGAGATTTTCGCACCAAATGCGTGCCTGGATGTGGCGCGTCGGAGTGTTGCGTCCCAATCAACGGAGCGTTTACGTGCGTCCCTCCAGAGCCAAACGGATATTGCCCTGCCCCAGACATTGAGATTCGCGCGGACCGAATCATGGGTATGACCGATGTGCAGTGGAAGTACTTTCCAGCGAACAACTGCGCGATCACCGAGCGCTGTGTGAACGGGCCGGGCTGGCGTCGGTTGCTCCTGTTCGATACGGTGACGCCCAACCGCGGGACCGCGGATATGTTTATGGGGCCTCCGGCGGCCAACGCAGATCGCTTCGAATACTCCATGTGCCACATGCACTATCACTTCAACACGTACGCGCAGTATGCGCTCAAGCGTGCTGACGGAACCAACGCCGCCAATGGGCACAAACAAGCATTTTGCTTGATGGATACCAACACGATCGTGGGTGAGTCCGCAGAGGGCCTACAATACACGTGCGAAAATCAGGGGATTCAAATGGGCTGGCAAGACGTCTACGGTAGCTACCTCGACTGCCAGTGGATCGACGTGACAGATGTCGCTCCAGGCGCCTACACCCTCAACGTTGCAGTCAACACAGAGCACGTCTTGGTCGAGCGAAACTACGACAACAACGTGGCGAACATCCCTATCACGATCACTCCGGACGATCGCGACGCAGACCCCACGCGTGCATGTCCCGCGCCCGTTGAGGGAGCAAACCGCCAATGCGGTTTGACCAACGCCGGTGCGTTTAGTTGCGCGCCGGGCGAGCAGGTTCGGGTAGGTTGCTCTAACGCTTGTCGGTTGGGCAGCTGCTCTGGCGACACCGTCCTGCGAGTGTGCCCTGGCAACACACCGTGCGGCCCAATGACCGCGCTGGTCATCAATGACGACAGCGGCTGCACTCTGATGAATGGCGAGGCCGACAACTGCTCGCAGGGCCGATTTGTCTGCCCAGCAGGGGGTCGATACACCGTCCTGTGGGGCGCGCTGAACTCTGGAGATACCGCCACTTGTGTCCCGTCAGCGATTCACAGCGGCGTCCCAGACTCTGGGGTTGTGAGCGACGGTGGCGCCGAGGGCGGAGCAGGCCCGATGGACGCATCCGTGGACGGAAACGGCTAGTCAAATCGCTGCTCAGATGGCGATAGACGGCACGTTGCTCAAGGCAGTTGAGACGGTGTTTTCATCACGAAAGAGCGTCCGACTCTTTCGCGATGTACCGCTCAGCAAATCGGTCATCGAGCAGTTAGTCGCGCTCGCGGTGACGGCGCCAAGCGCATCAAATAAGCAACCCTGGCGCTTTGTTGTGTGTCGAACAGCAACGGTGATTCAACAGCTTGCGAGCCACGTTCGCGCTGCCTGCGACAACGCCATCGCGCACATGGATTCTGAAGCCGTTGACTCGTTTCGCACATACGGAAACTACTTCACCCGCTTTGAAGCCGCCCCATGCGTGATCGCAGTGACAGCTCGCAGTACGGCGATTTTGTCTCACCTGCTCAAGCCCACCGTGGACATCGCTGCACGAGAGCAGGTCATAGCGATGGAAAAAACCAGCGCAATCGTGAGCGCCAGCCTCGCCATTGAGCAGCTCTTGCTCGCCGCGCCGGCGCTAGGGCTCGGAGCCTCAGCGATGACTGGACCGCTGATCGCCGCTGAGGCGTTGCGAGAAGTGTTGAGTATTCCACCGTCGTGGGAGATTCTCGCGCTCATTGCCGTGGGATATCCCGCTGAAGAGCCGCAAAATACTGCACGAAAACCGGTCGAATCCGTGATTCGATGGATTGATTCGGAGTGATAATTATCCCGTGAGCCCAGTAACCAATCGTGTTGATCAGGTGTTTTCGAGTGTGCAGCGGTGCATCGCCGAGAGCCTGCTGATTGAGCTTGAGCAAGTCCAGCCGCACTCGCGGTTAGTGGACGATCTCGGAGCAGACTCGCTCGATTTTGTCGACATCGTCTTTCAACTCGAGCGCGAGCTCGATGTGCGGGTTCGCGGAAGTGAGTTTGAGTGGCTCACCCGGCTCGATTTTTCGTCGCCCACGATTATGCAAGACGGCTTTCTGACCGACGCAGTGATTGAGCGGTTGAGCACCTGGCTGCCGGCGCTGGCGACGGTCCCCGATAGCAAAAAGGTCACTCCCCGAACGCTGTTCTCGCTCATCTCTGTTGAGGCTATGTGCCTGGTCATTGAGCGACAGATCCTCGCTCAAGCGAGCACATAACCCCCGTCGAGATCGATCATCGTGCCGTTGATGGCCGTGTGATGCTCACCGCATAAATCGACGATACTTCGCGCCACCTCTGGCGCTTGCAGCAAGCGACCCAACAGCGTCTTGTCTTTCACTTCTTGCGCCGCAAGCGCAAGGACCCCAGCGCTCATCGGTGACGCCATGGGGCCAGCACGCACACCAAACGTGCGGATTCGCTTTCGAGCATACTCAACCGCTAGCGAACGAACGAGCCCCTCGAGTCCCGCTTTCGAAGCACTATACGCCGCTTGTGCACGAAAGGGACGCACAGCAGCGACGCTTCCAATCATCACGATCACACCTTTTTTTGCACGCAACATCGATGGCAATACCGCCCGAGCACAGTGAATGGGGGCGAGCAAATTGACCTGAATCGTCTCGTCAATTGCCTCTGCGGTGCCAAGTGCGAGGAGCTCAGTCCGAAATATCCCTGCATTGCAGACCAAGACGTCGATCCCTCCGGCATCCGTGAGGTATTGCTCAACCCCGGCGGTGAGCGCTTCGGTGTCGCGAAGATCAAACGCGATCGAGCGCGCGCCAGGGCACCGTGCGACAAGGTCCTGCGACGCGCGATGAGAACCCTCGCTCCCGCGGTGATGCACACCGACCCTCGCGCCCCGCGATGCGAAGTCCAGCGCAAGGGCCGTCCCTAGGACCCCGGTCGCGCCGGTAATCAGCACATTTTTACCAGAAAATTCACTCATATTTGGCGATCACGATCGCGCTGTTCATCCCACCAAAACCGTAGGAGCAGCTCAGCACGTTTTGCTGCACAAACGCACGCGCAGTGTTGCGAATGTAGTCCAGCGTACACGCCGGATCTGCGTCGTGAAGATTGATTGTTGGGTGCAGAATTTGTGCGCGAATACACAAAATCGCCGCGATCGCTTCGACCGCACCAGCCGCTGAGATCAAGTGTCCAATCATGGATTTGGTCGAGACAACACCCACATCCATGGCCCGCTCACCAAGCAACGTCTGGATCGCGGCGCTCTCGGCGCTGTCGTTTTTTGCCGTGGAAGTCCCATGAGCGTTGATCGCGGACACATCCGCAGCGGTGAGCCCCGCATCGTGCAACGCCGCACGCATCGCGGCGAGCGCTCCGAGACCCTGGGGATGAGGCTCAGTGATGGCGTACGCGTCAAGGCTCGAGCCGTAGCCCCGAAGCTCTGCGAGAGGCGTCGCGCCACGCGAGAGGGCGTGATCAAGCCGCTCAAGCACCAAGACTCCGGCCCCTTCGCCCATCACAAATCCGTCTCGGGTCCTTGAGAACGGTCGAGAAGCCTTTGTTGGCTCATCGTTGCGGCGACTCATCGCTTCAAGCGTACAAAATCCGGCAAATCCCAGGGGATTAATCATCGAGTCTGTCCCGCCTGCAAGGCACCAATCCGCGCGTCCGTCGGCAATCGCGTGCATCGCAAACCCGATCGCGTCCGTGCCGGCCGCACAGGCGCTGACATGAATACTCGGCGATAGGCGCAGATCGTATCGGTGGGATAACGCATGCACGGGAAGGTCCGAGGGCGTCTGCATAAAGCTCAACCGGTCTCGAAGCTCAGTCGGCGGGACAAACCCCTCGCGACGGGAGCCAATCAAATCATCCATCGAGAACAGCTCAAGCCCCAAGCCCATGGCCGCCAGGGCCCTGTGGCGTACACCCTTTTCACCCGGAAGAGTGCCGCACTCGCTCGCCTGTTTCATGGCTGATTTTGCAGCGCAAAGAGCAAATGCGGTCTTCAACTCGTACCCCTCTAGCTCAGCCTCGCGCAGGTCCACCTCGCCCGCGATACGGGTCGACAAACCGCTTGCGTCAAAGCGAGTGACCGGAGCAATTCCGGACTCGCCGTTGAACAGCCTGGATTGCACTATGGAGAGCTCGCTGCCCAGGGGACATACAGCGCCCATCCCCGTGACGACCACTCGATGTCGCATGGCTTTCACGGACGAACCTCCCACTCTGACCGCAGCGAGTGTCCGTCGATACTCACGGCCGTGTGGGTCCAAATCTCCACAGGGGTGCGCTCTGCTGCGTTGTGTTTGATGTGTATTTTTTCAGCTAAAGCGACCAATACACTCGCACAGCCCAGCGACAACGGCTCATCCACCGCGCTGTCGCTCGGGACAGGTCCGGGGTCGTTCAGCATGTCGCGAGGAGTGTACACGCGTGCACAATCGGTGAGCACGGCTTTGATGCGCGCTCCACGCAAGAGCGCGTCGGCCGAGCGCTCGAGCACCATCACCGAGCCTGCATCGAAGACGTTGGCGAGGTCAGCGGGGTGGGCGATTCGTCCCAAGTGATGATCCACCAAGAAGTTGTTTTGGTGCGCCACTGCGCCAACAAGCGCCACGCTGACTCGGCCGGTCTGAAGCCAGCGAACGGCCTGCTCGATACATCCATACGTCTGCGCGACCGTGGGATATGTCGCGAGGTACGGACCTTGAATCCCAAAGTTCACACTGACGTGATATGCGGGCATGTTGGGCAGGCACCGAAAGGTGAGCAAGGGGTGAGTCTTTCGCATCCCCTCGGCGGCAAATTTTGTCATCGAAAACTTTTGGTCATCTCCTGTGCTCACCGCGATCACCGGATCGGTATCTTTGCGATCAAAGCTGAGAAATCCCACGCACATTGCGAGTGCAGCGTTGGGACCGAGGGGCCCCTTGGGGAGCATTGCGTCCGCGATTGCGCGGCCCGCACACACCACCGCGAGGTCATCTTGTGGACTTAAGTACTTGCGAGATTTGGGCGTGCGCAAAAACGGAATAGGGTTCACCGCGCCGGAGAACGCCACGCTTCGCGGGACGCGGGTGCTTGCGATTCCAGTGACGACAATAGCGTCGGAGGGGGTGTCGAGCATGGCCGTTTATGGAAGCTCCGGTTTCGGATCCATCGCTCGGACCCACTGTTCATACAACGCTCGCCTCTCGCGGTGAACCTGCGCAAGTGGGATCTCTCGCATCGCGAAGGTCAGCGAGCCTTTGGCCACACGCGCACCATCGACGCTCGCTTCGGCGCTCACTCGGGCGGCGCCCTCAAACGACTGCTCGAGCCGCACGGAGTACTCAATTCGGTCGCCCGGGACCACCATCTTCTCAAACTTGGCCTTGTCCACTTGCGCCAAAATCGCACGCCGAACGCCGCTCGATGCATCCCATTCAGCACCGTTTTCGATCGCCAATTTTTTCAACACGCCCACTGCACTGACCTCCGCGAGCAGACCTCCAAGTTGGGCCATTCCTTCGAGCAAGAACACTCCGGGCAGCACGGCGTAGCCCGGAAAGTGGTCCACAAAGTAGTCCTCCGACATCGTGACGCACTTATATCCCCGCGCTGACTCCCCTGGGACAAGCTCGAGCACGCGATCAATGAGAATAAACCTCATCGGGACTGGGACTGCGACTGTTGAAAATCATAGACGCTTCCGAGCTGCATAATTCCAGTCAGTTCGTCTAGTGCGGTCATCGACTCGCGGGCGAGTTTTGGGTCACCAAGGTCGTTGGGGGTCAGCCGATCGCGGTAGTGTTTGTGCACCCACGTCTGCAATCGCGCGCCGAGCTCAGCGCTCCAAAACACTTTCGCTTGCACCGCTTGAACCTCGGAGTCGGTCATTGATACCCGAAGCCGCAGACACGCCGGGCCACCGCCATTGTGCATGCTCTCACGCACATCCAAGTAGTGCACCTTGGTCACGGGATTTTTACCCTGAATCACGCGGTCTAAAAACGCGCGCGCCCTGGGATTTTCTTCACTATCCACCGGGGCGATGATCGTGATGGTCCCATCCGGGAGCGTCAACAATTGCGAGTTAAACGGGTACGCTGCGACCGCGTCTCCGAGCGGCAGTTCTTCATTTGTCGCGAGCTCAAACACAAACTCTTCGCCCAGCAACTCGGACAGCTTTTCACACAACCCGCGGGGGTCAACAAATGCGTGTTCGTGCAAGAGCAACACCGCGCCTGTGCCCACCGCAAGCACGTCGGTGTGAAACGCGCCTGCGTCGATTCCCTTGGGTGATTGCTGCATAAAAATTGTTCGCGCGAGACTAAGCTGGTGCCGTCGAGCGATCGCTTCGCTGGCCTCAAGCGTGTGTCTCGCGGGATACTTTTGCGGCCCTTCAAATTCACCCCACGCACGCCGGCCCCAGGCAAACAAGTGGACGCTCTCTCCGGTGGAGCTACACAGCCGCGTGTGGTTGGCAGCGCCTTCGTCCGCAAGCTGACCTCCGCCCTGCAGGGGATAGTGCACCCGAAATTTTTCTTCGCTCTGAAAGATCGCTCGAAACACCGACGTGGTGTTTTCGGCCTCAATCGAACGGTGAAACATTGCCTGTAAATTAGCTGGAGAAAAATGCAATCTCCCATCGCGAGTGTCCGCAGACGGGCTCGCCGTTGCGGCGTTGGCGGTCCACATGGCGGCGGCGCTAGAGCACAACCTCACCAGGTGCGTCCGCTCGCGTTCGAGCTCAGAGCCCTTCCAAGCGCGGGTCAGGACGTGCTCATCGGTTCCGGTGAAACCAAGTGAGCGAAGCGCTCGAAGGCTCGGGCGCGGATGAGGCGGCAAGACCGCTTGGCCCACGCCGAGGCCGTGAACAAAAGCCATCTTTTGCAGCCCTTGCAGCGCCGCTGCGCGAGGATTGGACACCTGCCCCTCGTGGATGGTGCTCGCGACGTTGCCAGGGGCAAGTCCGCCATAGTTGTGTGTTAGACCGACGAGACCGTCAAAGTTGTACTCACGTTGGACCATTGTTGGGCCAAGAGTACCGCAATCCATCCCGAAAATTGCGCGCTGAAATCACCAACCGAGACGAGTTAACCCGCGTGCATTTCTTGCGACCGGACCTGAAACATACGGTCGAGCTCGACCTCGTTGGGAGTTGTCTCAAGCCGAGGCGCGGGTCCCGGCAGCGGAATCCCATTGGCCACGCGGTGATCGTAGTCTTGCTGTGCGAGCCGCTGGATCGACAGGCGGAGGTAATCTGCGAGAGCGCGATAGACCTCTGGGCCAGCGGGGGCGTTGACGCGCTCGGCCAAAT
>JANNCG010001124.1:0-3989 GCA_031386385.1 Myxococcales bacterium | reverse complement strand
CGCAAAATCTCTACGAGTGCCACAGAGTCGTTTGCAATTGAATACAAGTCGTCTAGGGCCTCAAGGGCGACACCATCACTGGGGTCTGAATCGAGCGCACGTCGATAAGCACGAACGGCCGCTGCTGGGTCACAGATCATGTGATTTTGATACTCACCGATCTCGTGAAGGAGTGCCTTTCGACTCTCATCGTCCATGGTCCGCTCGACTTTGCGCTCAAGGACAGAGACAAGACCTTCCCAATCAGACAACAGCACATGGAGTCCTTGGAGTTGGTCGAGCGCGTCAACTTGCGTGTCGTCGATTGCAAACATTCGCTCGTATGCGGCGATCGCGTCGCGAGGAGCGTCTCGACGTTGATCGTGGGTCTCTGCGACGGCTCTCAACAGATCAACTTGCGTTGAGCTGTCAGTGCTGGTCGAGATTGCGGCTTCATAGCTTCGAACGAGGTCATCCCAAAGCTGGTGGGCCGTTGCCAATCGCTCAATGTTTGTCCGCGCGTCCATGTCATTTGCATCTGCAACAAATGCCGCACTATACGACGCAAAAGCTCCAGCGACGTCGTTGGCACGAGTCTCTTTGAGTGCTGCGATTTCGCGGAGTATTTGCCCTCGCTCCATCGGATCCTCGGCGCCCGCGAGTCGCGCGTTGAGCACAACTACGAGCTTAGACCAACTGTCCAGATTGCGATACAGAGGCTCGAGCACTTCAACAATACGGGTTCGAAGATTTGCATGTTGATCTGCTAATCGCTCAAGCGCCGTGATGGCGTTTTGCTGATCTGGCCTCTCTTGGACGACTGCCTCGAGCGCGTCCACCGCACCCGCTGCATCATCGAGATTTTCAGAACGAACGTTCGCCAGTCGAATGCGCTGCATAGACCGCTCGTTGCTGTCGATTGCCTCGTCAACGCGACGCTCAATCAACTCTGCGAGGGCTGACCACTCTTTGGTCTGAGTCAGCAGGGCATCCAAACGATTTGTTGCCGTCGCATCGCCGGGCTCGACGTCCAAGACGCGACGAAACGTGACGATTGCCGCCGCAGCGTCGTTGAGTGATCGCTCCTGAACCTCGGCCATGCGCAGCAGAAGTTCCTTTTGTTTTTTGGCGTCTGGCGCTTGATCGGCGGCCTCAGAGTAGAGCGACTTGAGTTCTTCGTGGGCGTTTTCACGCTTTAGGAGGCTCTCAAGCGCCACGAAAACCTCAAGGTTTTGTGGATCAAATGCGAGCGCGCGGCGATAGAACTCTTTCGCAGCGTCGGTCTGTTTGCTGTGAGCATCGAACAATTTTGCCGTCGTGTAGCAAAGCTCGGCTGTGGTCTCGTCGTCAGAGTCGACCGTCCGGAGCCCAGAAGCGTAGATCTCTGCTTGGCGGTCAAGCCGGGACAGCAAGCGTGACAACCTTCCAACAATTTCCCAGCTCTCGCGATCGCGAACGTCCTCGCGAAACATGCGCGCGTAGGTCTCGAGGCCCTTGTCAAAGTCCTCCATGCTCTCTTCATACATGCTGCCTAACCGAGCGAGCAGCGCTCGGCGTTCGCCTGGATCTTCCGTCGTAGCGATGCGGGTCTCCATCGCAGCGACGACCTTGGGCCAATCCATGCGACCCAAGTAGACGGGCTCCAGCATTTCTGCAACGCGCGCTTTGTATTCTTCCCGTTGGCCCAAGTGCTCCAATGAAGCAATCGTGGGTTGGTGATCTGAATTTCGCGCAAGCCCGTCCCTAAAAAACTCGAGTGCGCGATCCGGATCGTCGAGTCGATCGGCCGAGACCACCGCGAGTCGATGATACAAATCTACGTGATTTGAGTCAGGTTGCGTCAGTTGGCTCTCGAGCAATCCGGACAAATCTGCCCAGCGCTCCTCAGCCTGATAAATTCGCTCCAGCGCTGTCGCTGCGTCGCGGTCAAAGCCCATCTCGAGAATTGACTCGTAGCAGCGCGCGGCGGCCGATCGATCGTTTAGTTTCTCTTCATTGACCTGGGCCTGCTTGCGCAACAGTTCGCGGCGATCGGCATCGCTGACGGCGAGGTCGATCTTTCGACGAAGCACATCAATGAGCGCTTCGTTGCTGTTGGTTTGTCCGTGAAGAGTCTCGAGCTGATCTAGCGCCGCTGAATGATCAGACTTCAGCTCTAGCGCCTTCTCGTAGTACTCGCGCGCGGTCGCAGGGTCGTTGAGTTGGTGGCGAGACAACTCAGCAATGCGCATATGTGCTTCAAGCTGCAGCTCAGCGTCGTTGATGTCACTCGCGATATCGCGCAGGGCTTGGCGATGCTCACCAAACAATCGCGCTTCGTTTGCCAACCGCTCGACGGTTCGCAGTCTTGCTCCAACGTCAGGCTCACTGACAGAGAGCCGTAGCTCACGGGCAGCATATCGAAATGCCCGGTCTGGCGCCCGAAGCTGCTGATCGCAAAGCTCCGCGGCGCGCGCGAGGGCATCTCGGCGCTCAGCGTCGTCATCGGTGTCGCGAGCAACGCGATCAAGGGCACCCACGAGCGAGTCCCACTGCTCGTCTTTTAAATAGACGATTTGCAGGGCACGAGCTGCAGCGAGCCCAACGGTCTCTTCGTCTGATTTGAGAAGTGTCTCCAGGGCTCCACGAGCTGTGGGCTCGCGGTGATCAATCTCAAGTGCCTCAATGTACCCGTCCACTGATCGAAGCGGCTCGTTGGTTCGTGTGCGTCGAAGCTCAGCGATGCGAACCGTAAGCAACAGCCGATCCGCACTAGAATCCGCGATTTCAAGATCTCGCTCAAGAACGGTGAGGAGGTCTTGCCAGTTTTCAGCCGCTGCGTACAAGCCCGCGAGAGAGGCATAGACTGCACGATCGGGCCCAAACGAGTCGACCACCTCCGAGTACAACTTGATCGCTTCATCACCAGCGGCGAGCTTGCTGTTGAGAACTTCGGCTCCACGCAACCGCAAAGACTTCTGTTCTGCGGGGTCATTGCTCAGGTCTGCGGTTGCTTTCAGAGCGTCAACCAACGGACGCCACTGACCAACGGCGTTGTACAAACGAATCAGCGAGTCCAGTGCCTCGCGATCACTGGGCTCAATCTCGAGTCGG
Source organism: Myxococcales bacterium (assembly GCA_031386385.1). Lineage (GTDB taxonomy): Bacteria > Myxococcota_A > Polyangia > Polyangiales > JANNCG01. The sequence goes on along the minus strand of JANNCG010001124.1, from coordinate 917 downwards.
GCGCGCTGCGACCCGATGGCAGCATCGCTGTCATGGAGCTGCTCTTCTTGAAGCTCGCCGGCGCGGGCAAACAGTGTCCGTCGAGCCTCGGGGTCCGACTCAAGTGTCGCACGCAACAAGAGAGCATCCACGAGCCCACGCGGATTTTGTTGTGCGCCGAAAATGCGTTCAAGCGCTTCTGCGCTGCTTCGACGGGTCTCATCGTCATCGGCCACCGACAACAATTGTTGATGAGTTTTTTCAGCGTTGGCGAGATCACCAAGGCGATCGTCATAGATTTGAGCAACCTCTTTCAGCAACGCTACACGAGCTGACACGGTGTTCGCTGTGTCATTCGCCGCACTCAACATCGCTGTCGCCGCCTCTGCGTTTCTATTCGCTGCCTCCGCCAAGCGACTCAAATCGGTTCGACTCGCTTCGCTGCTAGGGTCCGCTGCAAGCGCTTGCGCGACGGAAGCAAAAGCGCCGGCGGAGTCGTCGAGCTCGAGCTCGAGGTGTTCGGCAATTCGACGATGCAGGGCGGCGAACGCCTGGCGATCTTCTGTGGTCTCTAGGCGGATGCGGAGCATCCGAACCAAATTAGCCGCCTCTTTTGACCCGTCGATCTCGTATAGCTGTTGCAACACGGCCGCCGCAGCTGCTCGAACTGCCGGTCGGTTTGCGACAAGGATCTCGAGCTGTTCTCTGGCGCCTCCGTGAGTGGGTTGCGACTCAACAACGGCCTGCAAATCCTCAAGCGCTGATGGGTCACGACCAAGCTTCTGTGTGCGGAGCGTGGCGCGGCGAAAACGCAAATCAAGCGATTTGCTCGCATCCACATCAAGCCACTCTGTGTAGAGACTGTCCAGATCGGCCCAACGTTCGTGCTGCGAGAGCAAGCGCTCAAGCGCTGCCAGCGCGGCACCATTCGATGGCTC
>JANNCG010001117.1:0-4973 GCA_031386385.1 Myxococcales bacterium | reverse complement strand
GAGACAAACTCGCTAGGCTCGGGCATGTAGCCCTCACGCACGATCTTCGTAAAAAGATCGGGTGTGGTTTTTAGCACACAATCTGCGGTTCCGCTCTCGGGTTTACCCTGCTTGAGTTCGCACGTTTGCGGAGTCACGTTGACGGTCCACTTGGCTTCAGGCTCGTTGCCGAGCGTAAAATAAAAGCTCACCGGGTCTGTCACTGAGCCGGGCTTAAACTTCGAATTGAGCTCGCCAAAGAGCGTGACCAACGGATGTTCTTTGGGGCCGTCGTGATCTTCCCATTTCGCAATGGTGCGAAGATCCAAGACCTTGCCTTCTTTCAACAACTCGACCGCACGCTGGGCGATTCGAGCGACACGGCGAGCGCTATCAACGGGGCCAAGCTCTTTGCACAATCGCTCAATCTCTTGCGATTCAAGCGGCAGACCAATACGCGCACCGGCGCTGCGTGAGCGCAACCAGAGCGCGCCCTTGGGCAGAGCTTCAAACGTCCCGCTCAAGTACAACGGGAGGATATCCACTTGGTGTTTGCGCGCGAGGTGACCCACAGCGCCCTTGAAGGGGTGAATGCTTCCGTCGGTCGAGCGTGAGCCTTCGGGAAAAATTAACACCGTTTTTCCGCCGTCAATCAGGTCGCCCACCGCGCGCATCGTCTGCCGAAGCCCCGCGTTGCGATCCAGCGGAACCAAGTTTGTGAAGTTCTCCACAAACAGTGATCGCACCCGGCTGCCCTCGAAAAAATAGTCCTTCGCCGCGAGGGCGACGAGGTCTGTTCCGTAAGAGCCTAACGCGTACTTCACCAAGCCCATGTCCAGGTGACTTGAGTGGTTCGACACCACCATCGTGCTGCGATTATGCGGGATAAACGCGCGCCCGGTGACTTTCACCTTGAGCACAGTCCCATAAAACTCACGCTGCGCAAGCGCACCCACCGCGCGTCCAAGCGTCTTGAGCGCCTCGGGCAACGGGCGCTCTTTCTCTTCGCCCTCCTCGTCGCTGACATCCACGCTACTTGTGCGAGAAGACTTCGGCACCAGGGCCAAGCCACGTTGAGAAGTCTGTAAGCCAAGCGCGTCTTCAAGCGCCCCCACAGTCTCACTTCGCAAAAGCTTCTCAGTCATCCCTTGCGCGCCTGCGATGGCGTCCAACGAGGTGGCCAGCTCCATCGCCATCAACGAGTCAAATCCCAGGTCTTCGCGAAAGCGTGTGTTCGGGCTAAGCACGAGCCCCTCTTTGCGAACAATCTTCGCAATGGCCGCACGCACCGCTGTGGACTGACCGTTTGCGTGTGCGCCGTTCTTGCTCGATCGCGGGCCACTTGACTGCGCCAACGAGCGCGCTTCAGCCAAGCGCTCAGCGAGCTCTTTGACCTTGTTGCGCTGCACTTTGCGTGTCGCGGTTCGCGGCAGGTCTGCCTCGTGGACAAAAATGACCGCCGGCTGTTGGTTGAGTGGGAGCTTGTTGAATTCGCGATCGAGCGCTTTTTTCGCAGCGTCAATCCGCGCCACGCGATCGTCAGTGTCGCCCTCTTTGGTCAATTCGGGAGCCGCCACACAGGCCATCCGCTCGCCGCCACGCTGGTCGGTGATCCCGACAAGACACCACTCACGTACGTGCGAGATCTCGCCAACGGAGCGCTCAATATCGTCGGGATACAGGTTTTCGCCAGACGCATTCACAATCACGTCTTTGCTTCGACCCACGATCTCGAGCCGACCCTTGCGATCCATCCGTCCCAAATCGCCCGTGTGCAACCAGCCCTCGGCGTCGATGGCTTTGGCGGTGCCCTCGGCGTCGTCGGCATAGCCGAGCATCACGTTGGGACCTCGAGCGAGAACCTCGCCGATGCCCGTGGCGTCTGCTGAGGCGATACGCACTTCAACATCGGGCACTGGTTTTCCAACCATTCCGAGCGGAACCCCAGGCCCCGCGCGATGGACGGTCAACACTGGAGCAGCTTCGGTCAGCCCATAGCCCTCGCTCAAATGAAGCCCGAGCCCCTGAAACAACTTCGCGGTGTCCTTCGGCAAAGCCGCACCACCAGAGATCAAAAACTTGATGCTCCCGCCGAGCTCTTTGTGCACCTCGCCAAAGAGCGCCTTGCCCAGATCCGCGCCGAGTCGCTCACCCACGAATCGATTGCCATCAAGCAGCGAGTCGAACATAGATTTCGCAAAATCTCCGCGCTCGGCAACCTTGTTGTGAATCCGTCGCTCAAGCAGCTGCCACAGCGCGGGGACACCCACCATGGCTGTGACCCGGACGCTCTTCATCGCGGCGCCGAGACGGTCTGCGTTGATCTCGTCCAGATACACAATCCGAGCACCGCGAGAGAGCGGCAACAGCAAACCGCAAGTGAACTCAAAGGTGTGGTGCAGGGGCAGTACGCTCACCGCACGATCGCGTTCTGTCAGAGGAAACACAGGCGAAAGCGAGCCCACGAGAGAACAAAAATTCCCGTGCGTGAGCTGAACTCCGCGCGGGGTTCCGGTGGTTCCGCTGGTGTAGATGATGCTGGCAATGTCGGTGGAGAGAGGCTCGGGGACATCTCGAAGCGTGAGCCCCGTGACCTCTTCGGTCGTCGCAAACAAATCGGCGATGAGCAATCCAGCGCACTTGTCGCGCACCGCGCTATCGCGCTTCACCCGTGTGTCAGCGTCCCACAGCAACACCTTGCTCTGGGACTGCGCAATCACGTTTGCAAACTGCTCGGCTTCAAGCCCCGGATCCACCGGAACCACCACTGCCCCCGCGCGCACAATCGCAAAGTAAGCGATCACCCAAGCGGGATGATTCTTCGCCGACAGCGCCACGCGATCACCTGGGATTACCCCCATCGATTGCAATCGTGCGGCTGCACAATCCACCCGCTCACTGAGCTGCAAATACGTCAGCGATGCGAGCCCGTCTTTCTCAAACCGCTGCAACGCCGTCGCGTGGGGAGTCAGCACTGTGCGATCGCTGAGCATGTGGCGCAACGAGGTGTACGCACGCAGCGACTTCATGGGCCGCGCGAGCTTCTCGTCGATCTGCGAAAACACCCACTTCTCAATCGCTGGGCAGTGCACATCGTGCATGTAAACCCGCCAATCAATAGCCTCTGGCGCATACATGAGCAACGCTCGGTCTTGCTCTGTGACCGTCGCCATCAGCTCGCGAATATGGTCACACCTAAACTCGTACTGAGTGCGGGCGGTAAACGGAATGAAGAGCGAAAAAATCTCTCCGTTGCGAGTCGCCATCGCCGAGTAATTTTGCACGGCATTCGCAGCAGTTTTGACCACTGGTGCCAGAGGGCCGATCGCTACCTTGCGCATCAGCCCCGCCACCGTTTTCGATGCCTCACCGATCGCCAGAGCACCCTGCGACAGGTATACATTCTCGTCCACGCCAAGCGGCTCAAAGCGCGCGCTGACAAAATTGAGCAGCGGATTGCCCTTGCCCGTGCGGAGGTAGTGCTTGCGTTTATACAGCCCTACGAGCTCAACAATGCGACGCACGCCCAGCGGATTGCAGTCGCTTGAACCAACATGATAGACAGCTTTTTGCCGGCCCAACAGCAGCGCAGCAAGCACCGCAGTCATCCCCGAGCAGACCATATCGACGGGAATCACATCGAGCCCAGCGTTGGGGTGCGCCGGGATCTGGATGTGCCCCTTCATACACAGATAGATCAACGGGGCCATCGTGTTGATCCCCTCGTTCCATCCTGGAAAGGGGTAGCTGTTGGATGACTCAATCACCGTGGGTCGAACGATCGCAAACTGCAACCCCGAGCGTGCCAACACCTGCTCACCGAGACTCTTGGTGTAGGTATAAACGTTGGTAAATCCCCAGTATTCTGCGCGGTCCTGACCCACTTTCGACAGCGTGTTTTCTAACCAGCGCTTCTCGATTTTTGCCCGCTCACTGTCAAACACCGGCCCCGTGATCGGCTCACCTTTGCGCTCAAGCGTGCTTCGCGCTTCTTCGTCAAACTCGGACTGCTTGTGCGCTTCTTTTGCACGAGTCACAGTGTCCGCGGCGAGCGCGAGCGACTCTGCGATCTCGCGATACGGATCCCAATAGGACGTGTCGAGCTCGTTGTACTTCGGAAATGGAATGCTCCGAGGATCCGCCTCGGGAATCTTACCCGAGCGATACCCTGCCACGTACGCTGTGCTTGTATGCAGCACCGGCACGTCACCGAGCGCCTTGGCCAGCTCGACCATGTGCTCCATCCCACGCGCATTGGTCAGGACACCTTCGTCCAAGGGTGGGTTGAAATCCACAACTCCCGCCACGTTCACAAAGGCGTCAATGGTCCCGGTGTGTTCTGCGATCCACGCGTCCGAAAACCCGAGGCGCAACCGCCCCACGTCCGCGTCCACCGCCTCGACTTTTTCTCTGAGAAAATCCTCAAAATCAGCACCAGGTCGCGCCTCACGAAGCGCGTCAAATGGCCTGCTGGGCGCCGTCTCAGACCAAAAGCGCGTGCTTGGGTCCATGCCCTTTTTAGCGCGCACAACGAGAAATATTTTTCCGATCTTCGGATACAGGTGAAGGATCTGAGCGAGCCAAACTTTTCCTAAAAAGCCGGTCCCTCCGACCACCACCAGTCGGACGCCATCGAGTGCAACGGCGATGTCGATGGGAGACTCGCTCACGCGTTGCCTCCAGGCGCTGTGACCGACGGCGCGGCCATCGCGGGCAAGCTGACATCTACCATCCCAATGGGCGGCACATGCATGCACGTAATGGCTGGATTCTGCGGCCCCGTGTCTTTTGCCATCTCAAGCGCATCGGCCATCGTCTTGGCGGTCTCGTAGCCAAAGATCTTTGGAATGTACTCGTTGTCCGCGCCCACCACGATCGTACGACCGGTGTGCTGCCGTCCAGCCTCGCCCCAGTACCACATATAAAACGCGTGAACGGGGTGGTACGCGTTGCCTCGGCGATACAGCTCGACGTAGGCGGGATTGCGGCCAAAC
>JANNCG010001113.1:0-4366 GCA_031386385.1 Myxococcales bacterium | reverse complement strand
GCAGCAAGAAGGTCAGCGGGGCACGCCCCACTCCAAGCAACCCTGAGATCGAGAAATCACTCCCGCCCTGGTCACTGTCGTGGTCGTTGTCGCTGTCGCTGTCGTGGCCATCTGCGTCGCCATTGGCGTCTGCATCGGCGTCTGCGTCGCCATCAGCGTCCGCTTCGTGGTCGCCACCCGCGAGGAGGCCGAGCAAGCCGGTCGCTTGCAACAGCGCAAAGCCTACAGCGATGCCTAACGTTGCGACGAATGGGACATTCGCCCAAGCAAACCAAGCAGATATAAGTGACACGAAGCAAAAGCTCCCTTCTCCGGCGAAGAGTACACTTCTGGGCCGGAAGAAAGACCAGATCGACGGCTACATTGGTGGGTAGTGCGCTACGCACCGTCAATGGCAAACCGGTCGAGCCCCCACCGATTTTACTCCAATGATTTCATCATCGGTCGGGCTTTTTATCCTAGCAAACACTCGCTGTGCGCGACTGGGGAGTTGGCACAAGAATTGTCAGAAAGTTGCGAAAAGTTGCCAACTAAGGCTTTTTTGCAAACGCAATGAACGACTGGCAAGCACAAAGCGGAGCGACTGAAACGGTACTCAACAGCTCATCCGACGCCTACGACTCGCAGAATGGATCCGAACGCGGAAGCGCAACGGACACCCTCTTTGAGGGCAGCGAGCGAACAGATGATGAGCGAGAGGCGCTTTCTCCGGTGATGATTTTGGCCGAGCGTGCGTTGGTCGAACGCGATGCCCTTCGCGGTGAAGTCGCTCGCCTGCGTGATGCGCTTTTGAAAATGGAGAGCAATCAACGCATGGGGCGCTCTGCATCGCGGGAGCTACAAGAGCTTCGCGAGGCCGTTGAGTTGCGGGATCGCGAGGTCAAAAGGCTGAAGGACTCAAACGTGGCCCGCGAGAGGCTGCTGGTCGACGCCAGGACAAAGCTTGATGAGGCCGTGCATGCACGGTCCGCCGCACTGGCGAAGGCTGAGACCCGCGAGCGCAACGCGCACGAGGCCGAGACGACCCGAGAAGAGATCAAAGCTGAGCTAACGCAGTGGCGCAGGCGCTCTGAGAGCGCTGAGCTTGAGTGGCATCGAGCGGTCAACGCAGAGCGGGGTGCGGCCGCTGCGATTGAAGATCTTCGTGGGCAGCTTCAAGAGCAACAAAAACAAGCGGCGTTGCAGCAATTGGGTTGGGACGCGCAGCAGAGCGCGTGGGCGGAGCAGCAGCGCGAGTTTGACCGAACACGCTCGTATTTTGCAGCCGAAATGGCTCGAATGCGGGTTCAGTTGGCAGCGGATGAGACGGACTTACAGACCGAGCGTGAGCTACGCGAGCAGGTCCTTGATGAGGTCCGAGCGCAAGCGTCTGGTCGTGAACACGGGATGCGATTTGCCTTCGCCGAGCTGCGCGAGGCCATTGCTGCGAAGCACCAAGAGGACTTGGGCGAGCTTCGAGTGCAGCACCAAAACACGACGCAGCTTTGGGAGGCTGCGGTGGCGATGCATCATGGGCGCGCGGAGGGTGTTCGCCGAGGCGCGATGTTTCGTGCCGCCGAGGCCATGGATGCGCTTGAGAACGAGAAGCAGCAGCGTCTCGCTGAGCTTGAGCGCCATCGCGCTGAGCTTGAGCGCCATCGCGGCGAGCTTGAGCAGATTCGTCTCGCTGAGGCCGAGCGCCACGGCGAAGAGGTGAAGCATCTGCGCGAGTCGCACGAATTTGGAATGTCAGCGCTGCGCGGAAAATTGCAGCGAGAACTCGACCGAAATAAAAAGCTTGAGAGCGATATTGCGCAAGAGCGATCATGGTTTGAGCTTGAGCTTGGCAATCTGCAAGCGAAGAACGCTGGTTCGGTGCGCGGTCTGACGTTTGCTCACAGCGAACACGTGGAGGCGCTGATCGTGGTCCGAGACCAGGCTGCGGTTGAAGTCGCAGGTTGGCTTGAAAAATTGCAGAGCGCCCTGTCGCAGGTCCGCAAAGAGGCCGCGTCGCTCAGAGTGCTATTTGAAGAGAGCGATGCGACCCGCGAGAGCCTCGCCCAACAAGTGGTGCAAAGCGCCCGTGGAGCCTCCGCCGCAAGACAGCGCGCTGAGCAACTGACGGACGAGATCGATCAGCGGTCCCGAGCGATGGCCCAATTGGTGGCAGAACTAACGCGAGCGACGGTTGAGCAACACGCAGCGGCTGCGGCTTTGCAGCACGGACGGATGCTCCCGACGATGGCTGATGTGGATGCGGCGATTGTGGCGGTGAGCCGGAGGGTTCCGTCTGAGATTGGGGACGAACTGTGGAGTGCTCGAAGCAACATCGCGAGCGCGATCTTCGCCGGACCATCCGAAGAGATCGAAGTCGCGTAGAGTCCGAGGGGCGAGGGTTATTTCTTCAGGTGCTTCCACGCAGGCATGGCTTTGAGAGCACGTTCGGCGTGGTCCTCGGCTCCCTTGCGTGGCATCCCCTGGACCTTCATAAACCGCTCAGTCGTCATGCGTTCGTGCACTTCTTTGTATGACATCAGCGCGCCTGAACTGTCGCAGCAAACAGAGCAGTATTGGTTATCAACGTTGCCTCCGCCGTGCTCTTTCTTCGAGGACATGGGCGCACCACAACTCTGACAACTAGCACCACCGGGAGTATGAACTTTCATTGCGAGATCCTTTGTAAGCTCGTATTTTGCCACGTGCGAGGGCTTTGAACCAGCGCCAGTGACGTAAACAGCATCGCCCAACTTAGCACCAAAATTCCCGTCCACAAGAGCAAGTGTTTGACCCGCGGAGATAAGCTTTTTGCACGCCCGAGTGAACCGACCACGGCTCCAACAAGGCACGCGCTGAGCGTGACAAGGGCCCTAAAATACCAGTCCATTCCAAGCGTCGCAGCAGGGGGATTAAAGCGCCATTCGCCAGAGAATGGCAGATATGCAAGCCGAGGGACTTTGGCTGCAGTGATCGCGAGGTAAGCTGTCGCACCAAATAGAAGCGAGAGAGCGGTGGATGCCTTTAGTTCTGCGTGGGATTCTGCGGGGTCTTCTTCAGGGGCCATGGGGATCACACCCCCTTCACGGATGTGATCAGAAGGCCTGAGAGCGAGACAAACCAGATGAGCACGGCCGAGCTGAGGGTCAAAGCGAGATGGATTCTCCGCTGAACGGGCGTGAGGGGTAGTGTCTTTCTCTGCAAAAAAGCTGATAAAAATAGGATCCCTGCGAGGAGAGCGGCGTTCTCTTTGCAGTCAAAGAGAATGCTCGCCCACACAGCGTGGCGATCAAAGACGTCATTGCGGACAAACACTCGGTAGCGAGGATAAAGGACCGCTCCAAGGACAAAGGTCACGCTCCACGCGCTCAGCGCGACAGCGGGATACAACCGCAACAAGCGTGGGTTTGCGCGCCCTCGGAGCTGGGCAACAGACTGAAGCGCGCTGTGGGTGCTGCTGCCGAAAAGAACGCCGGCTCCAACGGCATGCATAATGAGTAGCAGTTTAGAGAGGCCCGCAGGGATCAGCGCGATCACCGGTTCTTCTTTTTCGCGTTCTTCGCGCGCAAGCGCTTGGCCACTTCGCGCTCAACTTCGAGCGTCTGTGCGAGCGTGGCGCGGTTGATAATGCGCTCGGCTTCGGCGACCCCACGCCAGCCGAGCAGCCGGTGCTCAGTCCCTTCGACATCGAGAATCCACTGAAAAAACTGCTCAATTTCGCGCAAAAGACGCCGTGGCAAATCGCTGAGATCCTTGTGCGTTGCCCAGGTCTTGTCCACGGTGGACACCGCGATGATGCGAGGGTTTTCTTTTCCATCTTTGGTGCCTCGAAGCACACCCAGGGGTCGTGCGTACACCAGACAACCGGTGAATGCGGGCGCGTCCATCAGCACCAACACGTCCACAGGGTCTCCGTCCCCGGCTCGTGTCTGGGGGACAAAACCAAAGTCGAACGGAAACGAAGCGCCCGCAAACAAGACACGGTTCAGGCGAAACAAGCCGAGCTGCTCGTCATACTTGTATTTGTTGCGAGACCCTCGCGGTGTCTCGACGACAACGTTGATCAGCCCGGGGCCGGGTCGCGGAGGAAGCCGATCCCACGGCGCTAGTTTAGTCATTGAGTGGTTCTCTCGTATTGCTGGCTAAAGCCCAATGGCTTCAACGTGAAGAATGTCTGGTGAAGAGGTCTCGAGTTCTTTGAGCACATCACTGGTGACCATTTCTGAGACACGAAGGCGAGCGACTGAAGCTTTGTGGCCCTCAAAGGGAGAGTTGGCCATCTCTTCAACGTTGAGGGCATGTTTTTTGAGCACGCCTAACAGCGCAGCGAGCACACCGACGCGGTCATAGTGACGCACAACGAGCTGACAGCGCGCTGGTGAACGTGGCGGCA
>JANNCG010001102.1:0-1928 GCA_031386385.1 Myxococcales bacterium | reverse complement strand
GTTTGGCCGCCGACCGATTTTCGGGCTCGTGGTCGATGAGGGTTTGTCACAGATCGACGGTCCGTCCCGTGTCTATTTTTGGGACATGGCGACAGAGCGCTTGTTGGTTCGGGCGCGAGCAGAGGGCAATGAGACAGTTATTATTCCGGTTCGGATCAGTGGGATCCGCGGAGGCGGTCTGCCGGTTGGGCAGCCGTCAGGAGAGCTGACCATCAGCATGCACGACTGCAGCGTCGCCAATCGCGTCAAGACACTTTTAGGCGCAGGGGCGTATGAAGCAACACACGCTCCTGAGGTCACAGCACCCTCTGTGACGGCTGCAATCGTCGGCGACGGCGGGGCGACAACGGACGCTGCGGGCACGTCGCGGGATTAAACTCGCTCGTTTTCGGACCACTGCAACGTTTGCGCGAAATCGGTGGGCGATCGGGCCAATGAGCGTTAGGCTCTGCCCATGCCGACGGTAGAGGAGTTGAAGTCAAAGCTCCGCGAATACGTGCAGAACAACCGCTTGAAGACGTCGTCTCGTCGCGACCTCATTCTTGAGACCTTCACAACAATCGGTCGACATGTCACGGCGGACGAGCTCTTTCGAGCGGTCCGTGAGCGCGATGACCGCATCGGCGCCGCGACGGTGTACCGAACCCTCCGTGTCCTTCAAGACAGCGGGATCGTGGTCGAGCGAAACTTTGAAGGCGGCTCAACCCGGTTTGAGTTGATTGAGGACGAACATCACGATCACTTAATCTGCGTCGAATGCAAGAGCATCACCGAGTACGAAGACGCAGCCGTTGAGCTGGCGCAAGAGGCCGTCGCCCAAAAGTTTGGATTTGTCGTGCACTACCACCGGCATGAGCTCTACGGGCTCTGCGCGAAGTGCCAGAAGAAGAAGTAGCTCTTCGTGGCTCACTCTTAGGGCAGCGTGACCGAGCGCAACGGCACGGGCATAAAGAGCAGCACCGTGAACGAGAGCGTCAACATCGCGATGGCTTTTCGCCCTCGTGACAAGGGGGGACTGGCGTCAGCGCTGCTGTCGACGCCTGCGTCCGCGCGATGCAAAACCAGCATCAAGAGACCGAAGAAAATCCAGTTGAGTCCTTGTGTGTAACCGCTGCCAAACTCCCAGGGATTGCGACCCGCGAGCCGGAGCAAACGCCCCTCAACCAAACCGACGCCCACTGCGAGCATAGGGAGCATTGCAAGCACACCTCGGGCAAGCCAGCGGCTCTTACGACCGAGCCACGCAAAAGCCACGTGCCCTCCGTCTAAAGGGCCATACGGAAGCAAGTTGAGCATCGTGATCAGCAGCGCTCCCCAACCGGCCATCGCGGTTGGATGAAGCACGACTTCATACCCAGACGGAATGGGCCCTTTCGCGAGGTACTTCAAGAGCCCAAACAGCAGCGAGGTGCCCTCTTCAGTCCACGAACCGTGAGCTAAAATTGGGCGCATTTCGCTGTAGCGCAGCCCCCAAAAAGTAATAGGGATCGCAGCGGCGAGACCCGCTAGCGGTCCTGCTGCGGCGACATCGAGGATCGTCTCTTTTCGGCGAAGCTGGGCGCGAAGACGGATGACTGCGCCAAATGTTCCGAGCGGCGGGATAGGAAAGGGGACAAACACTGGAAGCGACGCACCCACACCGTGCCAACGTGCCGCAGCGTAGTGGCCAAACTCGTGAGCGAGCAAAATCGTTAACAAAGGGACGGCATAGGTGGCGCCGTTGGACAGCCACCGCAGAACGAGCACCACCGCTGCCACGTAGTGGGCGCCATCCAAGTTGATCTTGAGAAGCTCACGGGGAAAGGCAACATCGACGTACGCGGACGCGCCGACAAAAAATGTGCTCAATACCGTGAGCAAAAACGCTGCGAGTGGGAGCTTCCACAGGACGCGGTCCTGCTCATCGGGCTCATCGTCATCGATCGGAG
>JANNCG010001101.1:0-5266 GCA_031386385.1 Myxococcales bacterium | reverse complement strand
CAGCCTCGCTTGCACAATAAGCGCCATCCCGCGGGTAATCGCGCGATCGAGCTGGTCGCGGGCCTGCTCGCGAAGCACCGCGTTGGTCGCCTCCACCGCCGGAATCGCTCCCCCACCATCCTGCTCACGCCAACAGCGAACCGCCAACAGCGCGTCCCAAATCCGATCAAACGCTTCCCTGCCTGGATCGCCCAACGCAAGCAGCGCCTTGGCCAACCCATACTGCACCATCGAGTTGCGATCCGCCGCTCCCGTAAAGACTCCGTATCCCGAATCGCAGTCATCGATCGCAAATACACAAGTGAGCGGCTCTTTGTAGACCGAGAGATACAGCCACCAATAGTACGCAGCTTGCATCCGCGCAGCATGGACACGTGACGGACCGCCCATCCCGCTCATCCCAGCAGAGACCGCCGTGATGTACGCCGGGTTGATCGAGACAGGCCCAGCACAATAGTCTGGGTTGGCCGCGTGGTTTATTATGTTTGCGCAATAGTCTTGGTACGTCGCGTTGAGCACCAGGGGCATCGCCGGAGCGAAGTGCTCATCCGCTCGTCGCTGAAATCGAACGCCCAATCCGCTGCTCTGAAAGACCGTATCTGCTGCGGTAAACTCCATCGGAGCGGGGTCCCGCGTGGGATCAAACAGCGCCCCCGGGACGTCGAAAACGTCCACACTCGTCACGCGAATAGCGTTGGTTCGACTCGGACCAAAGTGCGTCCATACATTGGGATTCGAGACGCCGAGTGGGCACAGGTTCCACGAGGCGGGGCGAGGCGCCATCGAGCGAGGTTGAAAGTCCGTCGGACGCGCAACGCACACAGGCGCCGTCGGCACATCCGTTGGGGCGTCCACTGACGAATCGCGCACCTCAACGTCAGCGCTTGGTCCCGACTCTTGCATCATCATAGGGATGTCTTGTGTGAGCACATCCACCAAGGGCTGATCGATGGCAACACTGCTGTCTGATGCATCCATGACAACCACGTCATTGGTGGGTCGAGGTGTCTCACACGCAACGAACAGCGCACACATGCTCAACTTCGAGAGCACCGTGGCAGGTGACAATATGCGATGCACTGGGGGTATTCTTTGGATCATGAGGGGCAGAGATGAAAGACGTTATGTCAGCAAAAAATCAGACAATAACCATATCTCTCAGATTCCGTCGCGCAACGCAACGACGCAAGCGGCAAACCACGCCTCTCACCGTTGGTCACGTCAAATACTCACTTCACGGCGTCGAGAATATCTTCCCCAATGAGGGATGCACCCCCGTTTACAACGCGCTCGCGGCGCCGATTAAGCCCTTAGGGACACGGAAAGATCGCTTCCAAATCCGCCGCCGTCCGCGCAGCGTCTGCGGTGGTGATCATCGCGCCAGTGCGCAACGCGGTCATCGCACGCATCCGCACCGCGGCCTGTGACATGGGGTACCGAACAGGCACCCACGTCTCAATCGAGCGCGCGAGCAGCGGCCCAATCACTCCCAGCCACGCCGCGTGAGCCAAGCGCTCAGACGCCCTCGCTGCAACGCCATCAGTGGAGGCAAACGTGCGAAGTCTCGCCCCAATAATGAGCGCCATCCCGCGGGTGAGCGCCCGCTCAAGCTGATCTCTGGCCTGCTCACGAAGCATCGCGTTGGTCGCCTCGACTGCAGGCACCGCCGCACCGCCGTCTTGATCACGCCAGCAACGCACGGCAAGCATCGCGTCCCAGATCCGATCAAACGCCGCTCTGCCTGGATCACCCAACAAGAGCAGGGCCTTGGCCAACCCGTACTGCTGCATTGCGGTGCGGTCTGCCGCACCGTTCCAGTACCCAAACGCCGAGTCACAATCCGAGAGCACCGGAGCACAGGTGAGCGTCTCTTTGTACACCGAGATGTACAACCACCAGTAGTACGCCGCTTGAACACGCGCCGCGTGGACGCGCGATGGACCGCCCATCCCGCTCATTCCGCCGGTGATCCCTGCGACGTACACCGGGTTGAGCGACACGGGGCCCGCGCAATAGTCTTGATTGGTCGCGTGGTTCATCACGTTAGAGCAATAGTCTTGGTACGTCGCGTTGAGCGGAAGTGCCATCGCAGGCATGTAGTGCTCATCCGCACGGCGCTGAAACCGCACGGCCACTCCGTTGCTCTGAAAGATCATGTCCGCCGCAGTAAACTCCATCGCCGCAGGATCGCGGGTGGGGTCAAACAGCGCGCCGGGGACGTCCAACACATCCAAGCCCGTCACGCGATTTGCAGCGCTTCGGCTGGCGCCAAAGTGCGCCCAAGAGTTTGCGTTGGGCACGCCCATTGCGCACATGCTCCACGGCGCTGGTCGAGCCATCATTGAGCGGGGCTGAAACTCTGTCGCCCGCGGCATGCACACGGGCGCAGAAGGCACATCCGAAGGCACATCCGCCACCACAGGAACGTCAACTTCGAGGACATCCACCGGGGGTCCCGACTCTTGCCCGATCACCGGCATGTCCACCATCGGCATATCCACCGTCGGCATGTCCATGGTGACTCCGGTGTCCACTGCGTCCACCGTGGGCACGTCGTTTCTGGGCATTGGGGTCTCACACGCTGCAAGCGCGCAGCTGATCGTGAGGCCAAGGACGAGGTGAAAATTTTTGGTGCGGTTCATGAAAAAAATCCTTGCGGTTGTTTGGTTGTTTGACTGAATCAATTGAATATCCAATGAGAAAAAGTGGTAAAATTGCGGGCAAATCTCTGTTTAATTGGGACGCTTTGCAGCCCACTCTTAGAAGCCGACTGCGGCTTGGACGAGCACACCCCGACCCGGTCCGTTGATGCTCGATCCGTGCACGCGCCAGGCGGTGTCGAGTAAGTTTTCGATCACCCCGTTGATGCGAAGATGGCGCGACACGCGCACACCAAAACGCAGATCCACGACCCCGTACCCAGGCGTCCCTCCCGAGGGAATCCTCGCGTCGGTCAAATCCTGAAACGCCAACCGCGTCTGGTCCAGCGCCCAGCGAAAAACGCCCGCCACGTACACGCCTCGTGGGCCCAACCACCGCGCCTCAACCACCCCATGCAACGGTGGAATTCGCGACAGCGGCAGCACCGGCATTTGGTAGACAAACGTGTTTTTTGCCTCACCCCACGCGTAGCTCACGTTGGCCAAAAACTCAAACGACTGCCGCACGCGCAGCCGCACCGAGCCCTCAAATCCCAAGATCACCGCGGGGTCCGTCACGTTGAGCAGCTGCAATCGCGTGGTGGATGTTTGGCACATCGTGGACACCTGCGGACAATCCGAAGTGGTCTTCGGTCCGCGAATCATCGCGCTATCAATCCGCATCGCGTAGGTCCAAAAGTCAAAGTCCAACATGCTCGAGCGAACACGCGTGCCGGCCTCAGCAGTCGTCGAGCGCTCGGGTGACAGCTCTGGGTTCTCTAGTTGAAAGCCCGGACCGGTGAGCTGGCGTGACGTTAAGTCATCGAGATTGGGCGGCCGAAATCCCTGATCGAAATTTAAAAATAGCGACCAGTGTGAAAGCGGCTTCACCTCAAACCCCGCCCGAGCCACCCCCGCAGTCCACGAGCGATTCACCGCCACGGTCTGGCTCTCTTGATCGCTCGGCGAGCTGGCCTGAGCGTACGCTCCACGCATCCCTGCGCGAACCACGAGCCAGTCGCGGGCATCTACGGCGACCTCGCCAAAGACTCCTCCGTACGAATAGGTTGAGCCAGTGACGTACTGACCCCGCGAGCGCTCTACAACAAAGCCCGTGGTGTTGTACTGAAGCCACTCATTGCTGGTGACCGCATCGGTTGAAAAATCTCCGCCATAACGTAAAACCAATCCCACAGACCCCTGGTGCGTCAGGGCGATCCTTGGTGTGGCCGCGCGAGCGTTAAAACTGAAGGTGTCAAGCGAGTCGATCCAGCCCGTCGCCGCCGTCCCATCGGGATTGTTAAACCGGCGACGCTCATGCGAGCGTTGATAACCACCGGTGATCGAAAGCTCGCGGACCGCATCGCCTAATTGCCCGCGAATTCCGCCATAAAGTAGCGTTCGATACTGCTCTTCGTACACCAAACACGCGCGGCTGCTGGCGTACGTCGGAGGGCACTGATCCGTGCGAGGCGCGTCAAACTGGCGAAAGCCATACACCGCAGCAAACGCCTCAAGTCGTGGCTGAATACGCCACACCAGGCGGCCGTCAAACGTGAGCTCGCGAAAGCCGGTCCCGCGCTGCGTTGCCATGTCCTCACGGAGGGCTGGAGTGCGCGCCAGGCTGCCATCACGCAGATCATGAACCCCACCGACACCTCCGCGAAGCTCGTTTGCAACCCGATAGCCCACGCCTCCAATCACCGCAACACGCTGAGCAATCTGCGCCTCAACTTCTGCTCGTCCTCCAGTGGATGTGTCTGCGCTCGCAAACGTGCCGAACAACGTGGGGCGAACGGCAAGGCCAGCAACCCCAGGCAAAAATCGAGGCTCCACAGGCCGCGCATTGATCACACCACCAAGTGCGTCCGAGCCGTACAGCACCGAGGCGCTCCCGCGCTCGACGTCCACGCGATCGATCGATCCCGCGTCGACGGTGAAAAAATACTGATTGGGCCCCTGGCGATAAAGACCGTTGTTCAACCGCATGCCATCGAATAAGAGCAACACTTGCTGCCCCGTGACCCCGCGAATAAACGGAGAGGCTTGCCCATGCGAGGTCTGCTGAACACTCACCCCAGGAGTATCTCTCAACGCATCGGGAGAGCTCCGCACGACCTGCTCGTCCATCGCGCCACGAGTCACCGTTGCGCCGCTCCGCCCATCGCGCGCAGCCTGCCCACCGTACGTTCTCACGGTCACCACTGAGTCTTCAGACAGGGCGATCCGAGCGGCGCGCGGCCGTCGTACAACCGTCGAGCGCGCGGTCGATGGTGCTCTTAACGGACTTCGTGCGCTCACGCCATTCAAAGACCGCTGCTGCGCCAAAGCGCTCGGTGCACAGAGCACCAAGCCAGCGATCAAAAGCGGTGAAAAGGGTGTACGAGTCACTAAGAATTTCTCGACGCTATGCGGCCCGCACAAACCGGTCAATCCGGGTATCCTCGCTCAGTAAAAACCCCGACATTCACAACGCTCAGCCATTTTTCGCGGAACTTATCCGCTGCCCACATGTCACCTACCCGCCATGCGCGCCGCCCTCTTCGCTTTTGTGCTCTCACTTGGTTGCTCTCTCACGTCTGTCACCCACGCCCAATGCAGGGTCAGCGGCACCGGAGACCTCTACG
>JANNCG010001100.1:0-9307 GCA_031386385.1 Myxococcales bacterium | reverse complement strand
GTGTGCCTCGGCGAGCGTCGCGCTGATGTCCTCGCCGAGGGCACCAAGGATCGCAACGGGTCCTCCGAGCTTGACGACTTGACCGGCTGTGACCAATTGTTTGAGAAGAATTCCCTTATCAAACGCGCGAAATTCCATCGTCGCTTTGTCGGTCTCAACCTCAGCGAGAAGGTCGTCTACTGCGAAGGACTCGCCTTCGTTTTTGACCCAGCGAACGAGCGTACCCTCTTCCATCGTAGGGCTAAGTTTTGGTAGGTCGATGATCTTGGCCATTGGTTTGATACTCCTACCGTGAAGCGGCTAGCACGGCGCGAACGCCCGCGAGGACTGTGTTGGTGTCTGGGATGGTCAACGCTTCAAGCTTGGCGTTGTAGGCCATTGAAGCATCACGGCCTGTGAGGCGAAGGATGGGTGCCGCCAGTGACGAAAATGCTTCACGCTGCACACGATCCGCTAGCTCTGCTCCAGGACCACCGTAGGGCCATGCCTCGTGAACAATCAACAAGTGGCCTGTCTTCTGCACGCTCTCTACAACCGTCTCGTGATCCATGGGTCGCAGCGATCGAAGGTCCACAACCTCACACTCGATATGCTCTTTGGCCAGAATATTTGCAGCCTCCAGGCTAGGTAACAACATCTTACCCCATGTCGCGATCGTCACATCCGAGCCCACGCGCTTTACGTCTGAGACGCCAATAGGTACCAAGTGATCGCCATCCGGAATCTCACTCTTGGTCCCATAGAGCCTCTCGTCTTCCATCACGAGCACGGGGTTTTCGTCACGAATCGCGCTCTTCAGCAGACCCTTGGCGTCCGCTGCAGTCGCAGGCACAACGACTTTGATCCCAGGGATCTGCGCGTAGAATGTCTCCATCGCGTGAGAGTGCTGGCACGCCGTCTGCTTCGCCGCGCCGTTCGGGCCACGAAACACGATCGGAACAGTAAACTGCCCGCCCGACATCTGCCGCAACTTCGCTGCGTTTGAGAGAATCTGATCAAACGCGACGGCTGAGAAGTTCCACGTCATAAACTCGATGATGGGACGAAGCCCAACCATCGCGGCGCCGATGCCAATCCCTGCAAAGCCCTCTTCAGCGATAGGCGTGTCGATCACTCGACGCGAGCCAAATTTTGCCAACAGCCCTTCGGTGACTTTGTACGCACCCTGGTAGTGCCCCACCTCTTCGCCCATGATGAACACACGATCGTCGCGCTCCATCTCTTCGGTCATCGCCTCACGCAGGGCCTCACGGTATCGCAGTTCTCTCATCGCAGTGTTTCTTCCGTTCGTTCTCAGTCGGCTAGCGGCGGGCCGCTAGGCGTAGGTGAATGCCTCAATCAATGACTCGTCTGGCTCTGCGCTCTCATCGGCAAACTTCACGCAATCTTCGACGACGACGTCGATCTCAACGTTGATCGCCGTGAGGTCCTCATCGCTCATGCCAAAAGCGCGAAGCCGCGTCTCAGAGTCGTGCAGACAGTCGGTCTTCTTGCGCTCTTCGACCTCCTCGGGTGTGCGATATTTTCCGGGGTCCGACATCGAGTGTCCGCGATAGCGGTAGGTCTGAATTTCCATCAGCGTTGGCATACCCGTCGAGCGCGCACGCTCAACCGCTACGAGCGTCCGCTCGCGAACCTCAAGCACATTGGTCGCACGAAAGCGATCACGCTCAACCCCAAACGCGGGGGCCTTCGCGCTCACATCAACAACGCTCAACGAGCGACTCAATGGCGTGCCCATCGAGTACTCATTGTTCTCACAGATAAACACGATCGGAAGCTTCCACAACGAGGACATCGCGAGTGCCTCGTGAAAGGCTCCCATGGTGGCGCTTCCGTCGCCAAAAAAGCACACCGTCACGTTGCCGTCGTTGCGATACTTCGACGCAAACGCGGCCCCTGCTGCGAGTGGAGCATGGCCTCCGACAATCCCATGACCACCAAGAAAGCGGTTTTCGGCGTCGAAGAAGTGCATGCTTCCGCCGAGCCCCTTCGAGCACCCCGTCACTTTGCCGAAGAGCTCCGCCATACAAGCGCGTGGCGTCGTCCCGCGTGCGAGCGCTTGCGCGTGATCGCGGTACGTTGTGATCACGTAGTCGGTGGCTTTTAACGCTCCCAACACGCCCACAGCGCAGGCCTCTTGCCCGATATACAAATGGAGAAATCCACCAATTTTACCTTGAGAATATGCCTTCGCTGCCGCTTCTTCAAAGCGACGGATCAGCAACATCTGTCGGTACAACTCAACGAGTAAGGTTCGCTCTTCGGTCATGACCGAGGCGAACGTTATTGCAATGTCCCCCAACTGAGAAGCGATTTGATCAACGCAGTGCGTTGCAAATCAGAAGGTACCCGCGCTCATTTGCTGCGAGCGCAGCTGACGCGCCATCTCGCTTGGCGAAAACGCCCGCCGACCACGCTGGTTGTTCATCGTGACGCTGCGAGCACTGCCGCCGCCGCCGCCAGTCGCTTCAGAACCGTGCGCGAGAGCTTCGTAAATGGCATCAAGTGCGAACGTCGTGGTGAAAAACACGCGAGCGTAGGCACCAGGTGCGTAGAACGGATTTCCGTACGTTCCGTCCTCATTGGTGACGCTGCGAAACGAGTAATAGCCCGCAGAAAGCGAGAGCCACTTGGTTGCGTCATAATCGACCGAGAAGCTCAGCCAGCTAAATTGTCGCATGCGCTGGTCCCCGTTGCCGACGATTGCACGGGATCGAAGATCACCGAGCGAGTCCCCGGCACGTCCGTTATTCGGAATCTCGACCACACCTGCCATGCGGTCATTTACGAAAGCTGCTGGCGGGGTGTACAGCCAGTTGTTAATCATGATCGCTTGGGCGCTTACACTCAAACCCTTGACCGGCGTTGTGTACCCGAGCGAAAGCACGCTCGTAAGGCCAAAGAGCGTGTTCATCGCAGCGCCGCCGTAGCCGCAAACTGCAACAGTGGGACCGACCATGTCAGCGCCCGCCTGAATCGCAGCGAGCGAGCAACCATTGCGATCAACTGAACCGGCAACACCGGGCGTGGTGTTGGGAACATTCGGCGATGTCTCGATCCGATTGCCGCCAGAGGTCGAACCAACCCAAGGGTGCGAGGTCACGAAGCTTAACGAGATGCTGATGCTCTGGTCACGAGGCAGCTCAAATTCGCGCGAAAATCCAAGGACGAGGGCGTTGGTAAAATAAATATTGCGCGCGCGTGTGGCGAGCGAAACTGGCCACTGAAATCTCAGCGACATGGAGGTTCTAATGCCCGCGAACTGCGGAATGCCTCGAAACCCGACGTCCGTCCAAAGGTCGCCAAAATAGCCTGCCGAACCGGTCTCGCCGTAGTCAGGAAACACCTCAAACGTTGCATCTTGGCGCATGCCGAGAGTGAACATTTTGCCGAGGGCAAAGCGCGGACGAATGGACGCCCAGAGCTGATAACTTCGAAGCGATAGTGCGGACTGAACCAACCCAGGAGCAAGGGTCTCGACGCTGGTGCTCTGGTCGAGAATAAAAGCCGTCCCTCTCCAAACCAGCGGAGCCCGAGCTGGGGCCGCAGGAGCCGTGGCCGCCGTCGTCGCGGGTGTCGTCGTCGTCCCAGCCGCTGGAGTCGCGGTGGTCGCAGTCGTCCCTGTCGTGGGCGGAGTCTGGGTGGTCCCAGACGAACCAGTGTACCCACCTGCAGCTTGCGCTAAAACGCTAGCAGGGGCCAAAGTGACTGCGGCAAATACAAACCGTACCAGGGGCTTCATGACTGTTTAGGATCTCCAAAAACGATCGCTGTCTTTTAACCAGAGACTACAGGAACCAAATCGACCATTCGGGCGTTGCAACTTGGACATCGCAGGTCGCACTTTGCACACGCCGAGAACTTCGACTCATTCCAATAGGAACATCGACTCTCCAGCAATAGTCGAGCCAACATTAATTTACGAGGAAAATCGCAGCATAACTGCGTTTGCCCTTCCCCACCGTCAACCGCCTAACGGTTGCGTTAGTTGCTCGCGCCCTTCAGCACGAGAAGACGAAAGTTTGAGAAACCATTCTGTCCACAGGTGTAGAGCACCTCGTAGATGGTCCTCAGCGGAATCGAGCTGTCGGCGATGAGCGCCATCTGCCCATCGAAGGGCTGATTGGTAGCGCGGGACATCCCAAGCGCTTGCTCGTGCTGGTCACGCATCTCGCGGTTGAGCGCGTTGATCAAGAAGCCAGACTGCCCTCCACGTTTTGCGGTGGGGTCTACCAGACCGTTTCGCAGCGTCACGCCCATCCCACGACCGTTTACCGTGATGGATACACGCGAGACGATCACCTGCAGCGCCTGAGAGGGCTCATCAAGCGAGTTTGATCGTGGAATCTGCAGATCATTGCTCTGCGGGACGTTGTTGGCCGACGAAGAGAGCGTCTTCAACAAGAACACCAAGATAATGGTCATCATGTCCAACATCGCCGTGATGTTGAGCTCTTCATGAATATGCTCGACGTGCCGACGTCGCGTCTTTCGAACAATCTCTCGTCGAATATCGAGGGATGTGGCTACTTTTTCAGCGTGATCGCTCATCGTCGTGGGTGATCCAATAAAGTGTGTTTAGTTGAGAATACCCAAGGTTGGCTCGGTGAACATGTCTTTCGCTCCGAGGCGCGTCTCGCGCACAGCGTCGATGGTGCCAACCAACGTTTGATACGGGACATCTTGGTTGCCCGCGATCTGAAGCTTGTGGTTTGCACGCAGCTGCTCAGCCCATTCTGGATTGCTTCGAATGGCCTCCATGCAGCGGGTTAGTCCGCCAAAATCGTGCGTCCCTCGAAGCAGCGGCACCGTCATTGTGGCAGAACCGACTTGCCGACAACCAGGCTGCAAAAAGCCACCGGGAGCTCCAACAATATAACCGTCGTGAACAACTTTGAGCGTGATGTTGATTTCGTTGCTCGCGCCACCGCCGTTCGGGGGTCCAGCGGTCGGAGCTGGCATCGCGATCGTCGCGGTAAAGACCGTGGTGATCGACGCCAAGATAAACATCAGCAGGTTGGTCACGATGTCCAAAAACGGAACGATGTTAAGCTCTCCGCCTCCATCCGCTGGATCGTAGGGTTTTGGCTTCGACTTTCGATTAATCTTCGCCAACTGAGCTGCGGTAAATTTCATGCCTGACATCGGTACACCCTTCGTTTCGCCCGTGAGTTGATTGGGATGATTGTTGGAGTTAGATCGCGATGACAGCCCGTTTGGTGACTGACCTTCGACGAATCTAACCGCACTGAATCAACCCGCTTCACGCTGCGTGGTCAGCAAGTTCACAAGCTTCGTAGACGTCGCTTCGAGGTCCAAAAGAATGCGCTTTGCTTGGCCGTTTAACAACAAGTGCGAGATCATGCAAACAAGCGCGATACCCAGACCGAGAGCGGTGTTGAGCATGGCTTCAGAAATGCCATTTGCGAGTGCTTGCTGTCGTCGTGCGGGATCTTGAATTTTATCCAACGCACCGAAGGTGTGAATGAGACCCAAAATAGTCCCGAGCAAACCGAAGAGCGTCCCGATGTTTGCGAGCGACCACAGAGCGCCAATGCGCTTGTTAACGGCCGGCTCGATGTCCATCGTCTGCTCTTCAATCGCAGTCACGACAGAGTCGGGTCCACGATTGACTTGCATCAGTCCCGCGCGAAATACGCGAAGCAGGGGAACATCCGCCGCCTCACACAACTTGATCGCACGATCAATGTTATTTGCCACCACAAGCTTCTTCACCTGCGCCAAAAGTTCGCGTGAGTTCACGCGAAACTTCGTCGCCAAGTAAATGGTCCGTTCAGCAATAATCGCCAACACAATCACCACGATAAAAAGGTTAACAAAGAAAGCTGCGCCAACCTTCTCGTAGAGTGCCTTAATTCCAGTGGCTTCTTGATGTGCCGCAGCTTCTTGCGCCACCATCAGCAGTTGAACCAGTGCCGCCTGCATCGCCATCGCTCCTTCGTCCGCTTTATGGTCTCCGACGAATATTTCGTCGGTTTTGGGTTGTGTCTCTCGTCCGTCGTGATTGCACCCTCAACGGTGACAATTCACTCTGATTTGGTGCGACGAAACTTTCAGGGGTTTAAGGTTGAAAGTGAGAAGAAAACCACCTCGAATATCGATCAATTCTTCAACAGAATTCATCATCTTTAAGGCATTCTCCCCGCAACAACCGCTGGAAGTTTGCGTCGATCCCAAACTCAGGTCGAACAAGCGCGATGACCGTACCCCCCAGGTCTCTGCATTGTCAACGCAAACATCATCAGTGGCGTGTTCGTTTCGAAAGTTTGACAATGTCCTTGACAGCCTGAGTTCGCGCAGGCAACAATACGGTAATTATTCGCTGACAACGCAATTTCAGATCGCCTTCGGGTTTTGGGATCGGTTCAGTCCGGTTTCGACCGCGTGGGCATGCAAGGCATTCCGCTGTGAGCGGATTGCGGTCATTGTTGGTTCGGTTCAGTCGGCACAACTATGGCGAATATTGTGCAGTTTTACTTTTTCTTGCTTGGGTTCTGCCTGTGACGTGTGGCAGCCTCCCCTCTCGTGAAAATCGTGAAAAGTTTACTGCGTCGGTTGTCAAATACCGAAACTTAAACTTCCCAACTTTTTTCAATCCATGGTGGAACTTTCTATTCAACATGGACTCTGAACATTCTCTCAACTAGTTCCCACCCACGCGCTCTCGGTCACCGTTGTGACGCCGAGAGTTAGCACCGCACACCATAAGGAGAAGCGGCGATGCATTCGATGTATGAGCACTTCAAAGAAGGCGGATGGGGCATGTGGCCCATCGTTTTTTGGTTGGTTTTTGTCGTCGCGATCGTAATTGAGCGATCGATGTTCTTGTTCAAAGCGTCCATCAACAAAGACGCATTTTTGGCCAATATCCAAAAGTGCATCTATGCAGGCGACGTTGGTAGAGCGATCAAGCTCTGTTCAAGCGCAAACGCACCTCTTGCCCGAATCGTCAAAGCAGGATTGATGAAAGTCAACCGCCCTGACGACGAGGTTCAAGCAGCGATGGACGAGTCAGCACTGCGTGAGATGCCCAAAGTTGAGCACCGCACTCCGTTTCTCGGATTGCTCTCAAACCTTGCAATGCTCAACGGTCTTCTCGGCACCGTAACAGGCCTCATCGCTGCGTTCGGCGCAGTGGGTGGTCGTGGCGGCGGTCCTGCAATTGACCCAGGCAAAAAAGCAGAGCTTTTGGCCGCGGGTATTTCTGAAGCAATGAACTGCACCGCGTTCGGTCTCGGTGTGGCAATTCTTGGTTTGATTGGTTTCGCGTTGCTCAACGGCAAGACTCAGGGAGTCACCGACGACATCAACGAAGCGACCGTCCAAGTGTTGAATCTCGTGACTCAAAATCGTTCCAAAATCAACATCGCCAGCGTTCAGCAGGCGGGTGGATAAGAGGGTAAATCGATGGGCGGCGTAAGTACAGACAGCGGCAAAAAGGGCGGACGAAAGAGCGTTGACTCGAACATTAATATGGTTCCGTTCATCGATCTGCTCGTAAGTTTGATTGCGTTTTTGCTGATGACCGCGGTTTGGGTGCAATCCGGCACACTCGAAGCAATGCAACCAGCAGGCGCGCCTTCATCAGAATCACCACCGGCAGAAACCATTGACCAACTCAAAATTTTTGTGCAGCCCGGCGAAATTCGAGTGGGTCTATCAGCAGCTGACACGCGGACGCTCAACGACGGTACGAATCAGTGGGATGAGTTGCGAACGCTCCTACGTACTCGACGACAGGCCAACACCTCGACTCGCGAGGTCTGGATTCAACCGGACAGCGCAGTGAACTACAACAAGATCATTCGCGTAATGGACGTGATTTACGAAGTATGGGCTGAGGGTCAATCCAATCCCAACTTCCGCGATCTCGTCACGATCCGCTTCATCTAACGCAAGTCAAGAAAGCATAGGACGAAGCCTCAATGAGTCACAAAGTTAAACAGATGATTGGTCTGCCGCTCAAAGCGCGGCACAGCACTCCAATCCATCAGCCCGGCAAGCGCTTGCTGCACGGAATCAACCTCCGTTTCATCCAGCGCATCGTCGGCGGTCACGGCGGCAAGAGCGTCAACACGGATCTCAATCTTACGTCGATGATCGACTACTTGATGATCGTGGTGGTGTTTTTGCTCGCTCAGTTCGGTTCTGCTCAGCAGGTGTCATCGCAGCAAGGGTTGGAGATTCCGACCGTTGCACACGCGCTGGCACTGAAGGGCGCACCGATTGTCTCGATCTCTTCTCAGGCGATTCTGTTGGACGGCCAACGGATCGCGAATCCGACAGAAGTTCTTGCGAGCACCGATCGTATCGATCGCTTGTTTGAGCGGCTTGCAGAGGCAAAGCGAAGCTGGCCAATCGTTCACCCGAACGATCCATTTCGCGGAGAAGTGATTTTTCAGATCGATCGCAACACCCGTTGGGATTTGATTAAACGCGTCGCACAGACCTGTGCGCTCAGCGGCTACGTCGCGCTGAACTTCGCTGTCGCTCGAGGCAATCCGTCGGATAACGCCGACGCACCTCCGGGTGGCTGATTGCCCAGTTGTGTTCGAGTGTCGTGTCCGCTGTGCACACCGTGCCGGCGAGCGAAGCGACCCAAGCGAACACAATCTCTAGAGTCCAAGAACTCTTGTCCACAAGACGGTGTCTAACCGTCGTTGCTTCCTATTGCGTTTGTCGTTTGGAGATTTTCAGCCATGAGCACAGAGAACCAACGTGGTCTACCGTCACAAGAAACAACTGCGGAGTTTGAGCCGCGGGTGAAATGGAAGTTTTGGGCACCCATCATCGCGGTGGTGGTGACCTTTGTTTGTGTATATTTCGTCGTCGAGCGCTCGCGAGAAAACGCGCTGCGTGCCCGGCTTATCGCTGAGCACGCGAGCCTGACGCGCACGCTCAGCCCCGAGTACCAACGTATTCGCGCGAAGATTGAGCGTCTTGTCGTCACTGCTGTGGGGCCGTGGACGGGAGATTTTCATGCAGATGGCGTCACCATTGAGCAGCTCAGGCGCGAGCCGGTGCTGTTTGGTCGCATTCGCATCGGCGAAGTCCGGCGACCCGAAGAGGTTCGAGCGTCTATTCGCAGACGATTTGAAGATCAAGTCGGCGGATGCCTCGGTATTGAGATCGAACGGGTGTGGAAATTTTATGATCGCGGCGAGTTCTTGATGCCCGCTTACGCAGAGTCGCTTGTGCCCACAACAGGGACCGATCGATTGCGGTTTTTGCGTGAAGATTTGCTCACCCGACCACGAGCCCGAAAATCGGTCGGCGGCCAAAC
>JANNCG010001095.1:0-7719 GCA_031386385.1 Myxococcales bacterium | reverse complement strand
GAACGATGTCTACCAAGCAGTTACTAGGTACGGTCCGTGGTCGAGTGCAAGGCGTGTACTTTCGCGCGTCGATTCAACGAGAGGCAAAACGGTTGGGGATCACCGGTTGGGTCAAAAATCATCCTGACGGCTCCGTTGAGTTTTTAGCCGAGGGCGAAGAAGAACTGTTGCGCGAGCTGCTCGGTTGGGCAGGGCGTGGGCCGAGTGCGGCGCGAGTCGAACGAGTTGAGACTCGTTGGCGTGGATATACCGCGGACTTTTTGGATTTTCGGATCATCGAGTGAGCCACGGGGGCGCACAGCGTTGGACGCTTCTGGTACTTTTTGCGGTCCAGATTTGTCTCATATCGTTTGTTGCGAACGCACAAGAAGCTCCCGCCACTGCGAGCGTGAGCGAAGACTCTCGGTTTGCACTTGAAGCGATTTTGGCCCGCCTTCGCACTGAGGATCCTGAAGCCCGGCGTCAAGCTGTGGCGGCCCTTAACGCGCTCGAGGCCAGCGATGTGCCTGCGATTCGCCAGCGCTTGTTGTCCAACCTTGGCATGAGCCACTTCAACGTTCATGCAGCGATGGTGCGCGCGATTCGCAACGTGACCGGTGGGCGCGAAAACGCTGAGTACGACCTGCTCAACGCGTTATTGAACTACCCGAGCCGATCGGCAGACACCGACGTGGCAACCGAGCGAATCGCCCTCGCGACGGCCCTCGGAAACATCAAAACAGCAGACAGTGGGCGCGCTTTGGTGGCCTTTGGACTCGCGCACAACCGCATCTTTCGGCTCGCCAGTATTCGTGTCGCTAAAAACCAGCTGCGCGAATACATCTGTCCTGCGGTGATCGAGTTTAGGCGTCCCTCTGAAGACGCTCGCGCCTACCTTCGGCTGGTCCGTGAAGCCGCGCGCAGAGTCACTCCCGGAGAGTGTGTTCAGACTCGCGACAACGCACTTTTGGCAGAAGTTTTGCGGGCGTTTGGATCCGTTCGACAGACCGACGCCATGGCCGTTGTTGCAAACTACGTCAACAGCGACAGACTTCAGGTCCGTGACGCTGCTCGTTGGGCGATCACTCAATATGGCCGCGACGTCATCAACACGCTTCGCACGACTTACGAAACGTTTGTCGGTGATGACCCCAATCCCCTCTGGGGCTGGGAGCGGATCTCGCGTGAGCTGTACGCCGCGTACGATCGGCGAAAGGCCGAAGATGTGCAAAGTACGCTTGATTCGGGGCTCGCCGCTGCGCGGGGCGGGCGGATGCAAGAGATGCTCGAGAAGTTTGAGTGGGTCCTGGCGCGGCACCCTCTGTATGAGCGGCGCGCTGAGATGATTGAGCCGCTGCTGCGATACGCGCAGTCACTTGAAAGCTCCGATTCGGCAAAGGCCGCCGTGCTCTATCGAACCGCCTTGCGACTAGCACCCGACGGAGCTCGAAGTTCTGCAATCCGCGCAGCCATTTTGTTTCTCGAGGCAGAGCGCTCTCTCGCAAGGGGTGTGGCGGATCCCGAACTGTATCGTGCAGCGATCGAGCTCGATGGCTCTCATCTTCGCGCTCGCGCCCAGTACGAAGCGGTCGCACAAGATGAGCTGATGAAGCGTCGTCGTCGTCGTCGAGCCATTGGCGCCGGCGGGTTAATGATCGTCTCGCTCGCTGCCATCAGCTTGATCGCCGTCGGGGGCAAAAAGTCGAAGCGCAAAAAAGTAGCTGCCACAAAGCTGCCAGTCCCCGAGCAGGCGAAAACGGTCAAAGAGCTACCCAAAGCGCGACCCAATGCGGAGGCGTCAACGGTGCCCGAATCCACTGTGTCCGAATCCGCTGCGCCCGAATCGACCTCGACTGACTCAGAGCAAAATACTGTCGAAGATCCGAGCAATGCGGCGAGCACCGACGATGGCACGGTGGCCTCGGAGAGCGAAAGTTCGCCCGACAAAAATTCAACTTAACAGTTGTGGGCTAGTCCGACTGTTTGTTCGCCGCGTCCAGCTCTTGCTCTTCTCGCGCGAGAGCAACGGCGCTGTGCGTCTGTGCCCTTGAAACATCGGCCGAAGCTGGCTTTTCGGCAGGTCGCGAGACAAACACCGTTCGGGCCAGCGCGCTCTCATGGCTCTCTACCGGGGAGTCGTTGTGATCATCGTACGAGTGGGCGTCGACACCGCCCATGATCACTCCCGCCGCGACATCGACGAAGCGCTTGAGCTTCTCTTGCGTGGGTAGGACAAATCGAATCTCTTTGAGCTGACTGCCGCCGGTGGCGAGATGAATGCGAATCGCGCTGAGCATCGAGTCCGCACAAGCCTCTACAGGCACCCGCTGCGCACCCGTCGCGATGGCTGGCAAAGCCAGAGATGTGAACCGATTCTGCTCCGCAAGCCACAGCGCGCGGTGCGTGGCGCGCGAAACGCAAGACACCTCATGCCAACCTCCGACCGCGTGCAAGATGGCTTTCGCTTTCAATTTTCCAGCTCCGGTGAGTACGCATTCGCCCAGGGCCTTGGGGCCAAGAGCGAGCGCCTGGTCTTCGATTTCGTCGCCACCTGCGAGTCGAATGGCATCAGAGAGCGAGCTTCGCATGGTAAGATCGGTGGTGGCGGAGTTCACGATCGCGTCGGCGTTGTTGGTTGTCAGATCGCCGACCTCAAACGTCAGCCGAACATGGGCGAGTTGAAACTCATTGGGTCCGATTCTGACGTGATGAAGCTTGGGTCTGGTCGCGCTTGAAAGCGACTCAAAGAGATGCCAGGGGGCACTCATGGTGGCGTACCGTGCATCAGCCCGCCGGGCGAGCATACGGCCCAACACATGCTGAAAATACGCTTCCTCCGGGGTGCTCGGCGGCGGAAAGTTTGGGGTCGCGTCCATCCGCAGCGCGTCTTTTGGTGAGGCAAATGGCGGCCGTCCATAACGCAGAGCAAAACCCGTTGCGCCCAAACCATACACATCCGCTTGTCGCTCAACGCCCTCGCTGAGCCACTGCTCTGGCGCCATAAAACCGGGGGTCCCTGCGGGCGGTGCCCCTGCCGCGCTCGCTGACGCAACAGCCACCCCAAAATCGCCAACTTTGATGCGCGCGTGACCGTGTCCAAACAAGTTGGATGGCTTCACGTCACAGTGAATGACTCCCCCTTGGTGCGCTGAGTCTAGTCCCTCTGCAGCCTGCGACAGCACACCAGTCACGAGCCACAAAGGCAGCGGGCGTCGTAAAATCTCACGGCGGTTGCGCTCAAGCTCTGCGAGGTCGATTCCGTCGACGTACTCTTCGACCAAGTACGGCAAGGACTCTTGTTCTGGATCCTCAGGCGTATAGACCCCCGCATCGACGACGCGAACAATACGCGGAGAGGTCAGTCGAGCCATCAAGCGTGCTTCTTGAAGTAGACGCGAGTATCGCAGCTCAAAGGTCTCAGCAATCCCTGGAAGCAGCGTCTTGAACACTACCGGAATGGCAAGATCTTCATGCCGGGCAAGCCAAACTTCACCCATTCCGCCGTGCGAAATGCTGCCCCAAATCTGATAACTCTTGATCCTCGCGTCTTGCATGGGATTTACAACTCGACTTGCGTCCCTAACTCAACGACGCGATTGGGCGGCAGACCGAAGAACGATGTGGCCGAGCGGGCATTTTTGGACATCAGCGCAAACAATACCTTTTGCCAACGCATCATACCGCTCCGCTTGGTTATGATAAGCGTCTCGCGACCGAGA
This sequence comes from Myxococcales bacterium, assembly GCA_031386385.1. Classification (GTDB taxonomy): domain Bacteria; phylum Myxococcota_A; class Polyangia; order Polyangiales; genus JANNCG01. The sequence continues at coordinate 4,021 of JANNCG010001095.1, read as the reverse complement.
TAAAAGCTTGTGTCGTCGATACGCAGGGTCATCCCCTTGCTCTGCACAAATCGCATAATCTCAGGCACATTGGGTGTCTGCATAAACCCGTAGTGCGCGATCACCCTATGAAATCCCTGGCCGATCTCATCGAGCTCTGCGCGCTGCGTGGCTTTGACTTCAGGCACATTTTCTGAGCGGATGCAGAGCAAAATCACCTGCTGGTGCAGCACCTTGTTGTGTTTGTAGTGGTGCAGCAACACTGGCGGGACGCCGTCGACATTCTGCGTCATGAAGACCGCTGTTCCCTTCACGCGCACGGGATGCGAAATCGCGATATCGGCGATGAATTCATCAAGTGGTGCCATCGCGCTTTGCGTGAGCACTGAGAGCCGCGAACGTCCCCGCTTCCACGTCACCATAAGCACGAAAACTCCGGTGCCCATCGCGAGCGGGATCCAGCCGCCTTTTGCAATTTTCAGGACATTCGCGCCAAAAAACGCGAGATCGACCGCCAAAAAGAGCGCCACAATCCCGAGCGTCTTCGCCAGCGGCCACTTCCATTTTTGCCGCGCAACTGCGTAGAATAACACACTGGTGATGCTCATGGTGCCGGTGACCGCGATGCCGTACGCAGCGGCTAATTTGCTCGACTCTTGAAAGTGAAGAACCAGCGCAATGCAACCGATCATCAGCGCCCAATTGACCTCTGGAATATAGATCTGTCCCTCGGCGTCTTGCGACGTGTGCACAATGGTCACGCGGGGGCAGTAGCCGAGCTGCACCGCTTGTTGGGTCAGCGAAAACGCTCCAGATATCAACGCCTGTGACGCTACGATTGCAGCGACAGTCGCGATCGCAACCATCGCGTAGAGAAGAATTCCCGATGGGACCATCCGAAAGAACGGGTTCTCCATCGTTCGCGCACACGCTTGGCTCGCAGGGTTTTGTCCGCACGTGTGCAACATGAGTGCGCCCTGGCCGTAGTAGTTCATCAGCAGCGCCGGGAGCACGACAGCAAACCACGCGGCACGAATGGGTTTGCGACCAAAATGTCCCATGTCTGCGTAGAGCGCTTCACCACCGGTGACGCACAAAACCACGGATCCGAGCACGACATAGCCGTGCCAGTGATGTTCTTGAAAAAACGCGACCGCGTAGAGCGGGCTGAAGGCCTTTAGAATCGCTGGTTCGCGCACAATCCACGGCAGCCCAGCCACCGCGATGGCGATAAACCACAACAAGGTCGCGGGGCCAAAGATTGCCCCCACCTTGGCGGTCCCGCGGCTTTGAACAAGAAAAAGCCCCAACAAAATGGCGACCGTCAGTACGACCACTGGCGCTTTAAAGGGCAATTGGGCGACCTCGAGCCCTTCGACCGCACCCAAAACTGAGATCGCGGGCGTGTTCACGCCATCCCCGTAGAGCAGCGCTGCTCCAAAAAGTCCCATCAGGGTCAGCACAAAAATCGACCGCGACGCAACTCCGCTTTTCGGAATCACCAGCGCCAAGAGCGCCAGAATCCCACCTTCTCCGCGGTTATCGGCCCGCATAATAAACGCCAGGTATTTGAGCATCACAACAATGCCGAGGGACCAGGTGACCAGTGAGAGGATCCCGAGGACATTTCCAGGCGAACCTGCGAGTCCGTGTTCTTTTCCGAAGCACTCTTTGAGTGCATACAATGGCGACGTCCCGATGTCTCCGTAGACCACTCCTAGCGCACCGAGAGCCAGTTTGGCGACGGAACCTTGAGGTGTGTGACCGTGACTGTGATCAGCGGAAGACGCACCGTCTGCTGTTGAGCTCATAGCTATTTGTGGGGTGAGCCATAACACACCAAAGGACACCTGTCCCACGCTTAGGTGTGCCATTCATGTCGTACTGGTGCACTCGAAAGATCCGCGCTAAATTACATTCCGTTGTGACTTTCTTTTCTTTTACAAAGCACCTTAACTTTATGGGTCTAGCATCTTTGTCAGCGCGATCCCGCGCAAGCTTGTTTTGTGTTGTGTTGGGACTCGCTACCGTTCACTGCGGCGCTCCGGGCGCATACTTCGATGACGAGACTCGGGGCAGCCTAACCGACGCCTCTGCTGCCGATAGCCTCGCTGCTAATGTGAGCGATACGCCCAGCCGATTGACGCCACTGTCTTGCGCAACGCGCGGTGATGCATCGCTGCAAGTTCGGGTTCAGCTTGCGCCTGCGTTGCCTGATGGCGATCTTTGGGTCGCCGTTTATTGCGGCACAACCCCCACAAGCAGTCTTCAAGAGTTGATCCCGGTGCGAGTCGTTCGGCTCACCCGCAGTGCTTCCATGATGACGATGATCGAAAACCTGGGCGAGGGATATTATCGGGTTTTTGCCAGCATCGCGGGCAACCCAAGCGGCGACTCTGGCCTTAACCCAGTGAGGCTCGCCGGTTCTGTGACAGGGGCAACGTTTGTTTCGGTTAACCCTGCCTCTGCGCGTCCGCTGGTGGATAGCAACGGCCCGATGGTGGGTGGACCGGACGCCGGTGTCCAAGCTGGACCGGACGCTGCTGGGGCTGCGGTTCCGATTGAGTCGATGGATTTCGCGATCGCGTCACCGATGGTTCCGCTGCCAATTGGTCGCCTGGGGCTGCAGCTTCGTTCGCGGCCTGACGGTTTCGTGGATGCTGCGTTTTCTCTGGCGAATCTGCTTGGCCGAGCGGGTGATCCCGCGCTGAGGTTCACCAATATTGAGCTGCGGGTTGAGCGGGCAGGGCAACCCATTGCGCTTCTCTCGCTCCCTCTTGGCGCCCCGGGCTCACGTGGAACAGTCCTTCGCCCCACGCAGTCCTACGTGACCGAGTCACGCGCGATACCGTCCAACACCTTTGACGTTGGTTCGCGCTTTCGACTGACTGTTTTCGGGGCAATCGAGTAAGAATAACCACTATCATTCATGGCAGACGAACAATCTCGAGCTCTCTTTCAGCGCGCCCAATTGCGGATTCCTGGAGGGGTGAACTCGCCCGTCCGTGCCTTCAAATCCGTTGGAGGAGATCCTGTGTTTATCCGCAGTGCAAGCGGATGCCACTTGACGGGTGCCGACGGGCGCGAGTACGTGGACTATGTTGGCTCTTGGGGACCGATGATTCTCGGTCACGCAAACCCCGCCGTTGTTGCTGCAATCAGCGACGCCGCGTCGCGGGGCACGTCGTATGGAGCCCCGACGGAGGCTGAAGTGATCCTCGCTGAGCTGCTCTGTACCGCGCTTCCTTCGCTTGAGATGGTGCGGCTTACCTCCAGCGGCACCGAGGCGTGCATGAGCGCCCTGCGGCTCGCGAGAGGACACACAAAACGAGAAATCGTGGTGAAATTCGAGGGCTGTTATCACGGACACGCCGATCAATTGCTGGTGAAGGCCGGCTCTGGCGGGGCGACGTTTGGTGTTCCGGACTCAGCGGGAGTGCCAGAGAGCGTCGCTCGCAACACGCTCACTGCGCGCTTTAACGACATCTCATCGGTGCGAAAACTTTTCGAGCAGCACGACGGCGCAATTGCAGCGGTCATCGTTGAGCCGGTGGTCGGCAATATGGGTTGTGTGCCGCCTTTGCCCGGATTTTTGCAGGCGCTTGCAACGCTGTGTGACAAGCATGGCACCGTACTCATCTTCGACGAGGTCATGACTGGCTTTCGTCTCGCGTACGGCGGTGCACAAATTTTGTACGGGATTCGACCTGCGCTGACCACCCTCGCAAAGATTGTTGGCGGGGGTGTTCCGCTTGGCGCGTTCGGCGGCAAAAAAGAGATCCTCTCCCTGCTTGCCCCCATGGGTCCCGTCTACCAAGCCGGAACCTTGTCAGGCAATCCCATCTCTACCGCTGCGGGTCTCGCAACCCTCAAACAACTCACCGATCCCACAGTCTACGCGCGCCTCGAAGACACTGGGGCTCAACTAGAGGCCGGACTGCTTGCCGCAGCGAAAGCAGCGGACATTCGCATCACTGTCCAGCGTGTCGGCTCGATGTGGACTGTATTTTTTACCGACGCTCCGGTCCACGCCTGGGAAGAC
>JANNCG010001093.1:0-5450 GCA_031386385.1 Myxococcales bacterium | reverse complement strand
GATAGCCTGGATTTTCACCCGTAGATTGAATTGAGTTCGTCCCACCAAAGGCCATCGCAGTGACCTTGGCTCCCCAATCATCGACCAAGTGTGAGACCTGATCGATGGCCCAGAATGCCTGCAGCGGATCGAGCCCCGTGGTGGGTCGGATAAACTGCACCCGCAGCTCATCCTCGCCTTCGACAGAGAAGCACGGACCGCCCAGATCGCTCGCATTTTTTTGAAGCAGTTGAAAAAGCAGCTTCGCGTTTGATCGCTCACCAGGACCCAACTTTGCGACTCGTCCCCACACTTTGAACGTGTCGTTTTCGACCCGCACTTCGAGCTCGGCTTGCTTGCGTTTAAGTTTAAGCCAGCCCTCTTCGGGCTTCTCTTCTTCGATCGAGAGGCGTCCTGCTTCGGCGAGTGCGTCCACGGCGGCGCGCACAATTTCGTGCGCTGGGCGCTCGGTTTGTGTGGCGCTCGCAAGCAGCGCATCGGGGATCTTCACGACGTTTTGGCGCACCAATCGCTGCGCATACCGCACGTAATCCGCCACGGTATCTCCCGGAACACAAAACCCCAACCCCTGCGACCAAGACAGAGTCATCGTGACAATTCCCACCAGCTGTCCCATCGCGTTGACCAAGGGCCCGCCCGAGTTGCCAGGGTTAATCGCGACGTCGGTTTGTACGAAGTACTCCTTCTCGAACTCACGATGTGGGTTTGAAATAATCCCCCGCGAGACTGAGAAGCGACAGCCGCGAGGGTGCCCCAGTGCGAAGACCTCTTCTCCCACCGTGTACTCTTCGGCAATGTCTTTGTTTGTGTCAAACCAGTCAGGGGTGGGGACGGCAATTTTGACCAACGCCAGATCGTGGTGCGTGCTCTGGTGCACTCCGACCCCGTGCACATTTTGTCCGTTCGACAAGATCACCCGAAAGGGGCCGACGCTTGGCGCGACGTGTTTGTTGGTGAGAATCCAGCCGTCTGCTGAGACGACAAGACCCGTCCCGAGCCCCTTGCTATCTTGAATCAGGACGATCTGCGTGGTTCGTCCACGGATCATCCCCTTGGTGCCTTCGGTTGCTTGGCTCTGTGTGGCTTCGGTCATGTGATGAGTTCTCCCGCAAAGGTCTCTTCGTTGAATTTCGTCGAGCCTAACAGAACCAACCCTTGACGAAAGCGCCTATCGTTGAACAGACTCGGCGAGTTGAGCTCGCAACCGTTCGGTTCGCGCAAACATTTCAAGAGATCGCAATATAGCAAAAGGCAGCGAAGCACATGGGTTTGTTCGATGGTTTTATGGGCACGCAGGTCAATCTCACTCCAAAGGTGGCTCTCGCCGCTGCGATGATCTATGTCAGCGCGGCGGATGGGCACTTGGATCCCAACGAGAAGGGGGACATCTTCAAGGTAATCCCCGACGACAACGTTCTAGAGCAGGGGTTGCTCTATGTGCGGCGGACGCCTTTTCCACAGTTTTTGCAGCAGAGCGCACAGCTGCTTTCGCCACAACAGAAGTTGTGCTTGATCCTCAACGTCGCAGATATGGCCATGGGCGATGGCTTTCTCGCACCGCAAGAGCAAGCCATGCTCATTCAACTTTCACAGTACTACCAAATCCCCGACGCCCATCTGCAGCCCTATGTGCAGGCGTTGATGATCAAAAACAACACCGCGGTCTTTGGCTAAACAGCCAAGCAGACGACGAGCAAACTCGCGGCGCAACGGACTTGTGCGAACAGCTATTCGACACAGGCAGAATTGCTCGTGTCAAAAAATCTCTTAGCTGTAACGGTACTCGCATTTGTCCGATCACGCCGCGGGTTTGCCCGTCGTCACGTCCCCGCACTGTTACCCCTTAAGAGCAACAACTCGTTCTCAGTTGATGGCTCGCTCGAGCATGAAGGGAAAGTTCACGGTCACAGGCGCGGTGGGTGGCTGAAAGCTCCAGGTGCTGACGGCTCGTGCGATGCATGCTTCAACGCTTGGGCTGTGTGCAGACGAGTCGCTTACGGCTGAGCCAATCACCGAGCCAGAGGCGCCGATGATGAATCGAATCACTACGCGGCCTGAGAGATCGGCGTTGGTTGCGAGGCCTTGGTCGTGACAGTGAGCAACTTGTGAGATGTTTCGCTGCACTACGCGGCGAACGAGCTCGCGGCTGTAGTCTCCTCCGACCTCAGGAATCGACGCGCGAACCACGGGTCCGCGAGTCTGTCGGCGTGCGAGATGTGTTCCGACGCTGGTGCCGAAGGGATCATTTCCGCCACCGACGCCTGCGGTGCTGAGTCCGCAGTTTCCGGTGCAAACCGTGCCTTCGCCGTTGCCGCCTTGGCCGACTCCGGTGCCGAGTCGTCCGAGACCACCGAAGCCGTAGGCGTCTCCGATGTCGTTGCCGTCAAGATTGCCGTTTGCGCTTTGACTGTCGTTGCCCGAAGAGACCATTCCACCGAAGGGGCTCACTGGCCCGGAGCTGCCTTGCACGGCGATGGGTGTCCCAAGCGCTGCGAAGATCCCGCGAGCAGCTACTTGTTCGCGAGCCGAAACTCGTGCCAATTGCGGCGGAATGTTGCGGTTTTGAATCGCCATGCGAGCGTTGTGGTTGGTCGAAGTGCGCAGACCAGCTTGGCCTTCGTCACCTCGTGCGAGTGCACCCTGAGCTGCAGTCGCGGTGTCTTGGCTTGGAGTTTGGACCTCTTCTGGAGCACGCTCACGAGCGCGGTTCATCATCGCGACGATGTCGGACATACGGTCTTCTTGATTGTCGCTCACCAACGATCCGGACTCGAGGTTGCCGTAGAATCCCACACCGACCACTGAGCCGATGAGTGCGAGTGCGCCCATTGCGCAAGCGATCATCGTGGAGTCTTGGCGCTTTCCGAGAGCCACTTTGCGAGCGGCGTTGACTCGGCGAGCAGAGAACGTCAACCCACCGAGGGTCATTTTGCAGCGGAGTGCGTCACGAAGTGTGACCAAGAGTGTCCCATCAGAGCCGGGGACCGCGATGTGTTTTGCGACAGCGTCTGCGAGAGACATCTTGCTTCCGTTGATCTCAAGCTCGCCCTGAGCACCAGGAGCAAACACGAAGCTCATGTTGTCTGCGTCGAACCGCACGATGGACATCGTGTTGGAGTTCGCGGGGAGCATCGACTCATCGAGGATCATTCGGTGATCGCTGTCGGTGCCTTCTGAGCCGACTGAGAAAGATGAGCCTTTGCTCAAGTGAACGACGCGAAGGATGCTGGTCTGCCAGAGGATCGAGAGCTCAATCACGCTCGAGTCGGTCGTGTCGACGTCTTGTGGCTCTACCGTTGTGCGCTTCACGAGCTGAAAAAGTGCGTCGCAATCAGCAGCGAGGGTCTTGTCAGAGTTGATAGCAACGGGGGTAGATTCGATAGCGAGCTTCGACATAGTGGTATCCTCCTCGGCGTGGAGTCTATGAGCGACGGCGACCCAACAGGGGAGGCAGCTCAGACTTCACGGCGAATTCACAGTGACAGTGGGTGGTTCCCGATCGACTTGATGTTTTGCGCTGAGTTTTCAGCGCTCATTGCAATCGGGTCGTATGCATTGACAGGAGCTTTTTCGAAAGGTTCCGAGAAAAGTTTTTGAACCAATATTTCTTCGGGACCACCCATCAGAGACGAGACGACTCATTGGTGAAAGCCCCAAATCGAGCAGCGAGTCGTCGTTGCACTGAGCGCAAATTTGACGGAATGTGTCTCGGTTGGGTACCCTTTCACCCGTTCGTACGTCTCGGTAACTTGCTATGCCCATTCTTAAACACGAAGAGCGAATCGGATCGATATTTGCCGACCGATACCGCATCGACTCGATCCTCGGCCGCGGTGGAATGGGCGTGGTCTTCAAGGGCGAGGACCTTCAAGACCATAAAACGGTCGCGATCAAGCTGCTCCACTACGAGTACGCAGAGCGTCCCGAGGTGGTCTCACGGTTTATTCGCGAGGCAAACACGGTCGTCGCGCTCAAACACCCGAATATTGTTGAAGTTTTTGACCTCGGTCAGGACGCTGACGGCACCGTTTACCTGGTCTTAGAGTTTCTAGAGGGCAAATCGCTCGGCGATCGGCTGGCAGAACTCGGTGTTCTTGGTCCCGTAGAAGCGTCAGATATTTTGCTGCCGGTGATGGACGCGTTGGCCTACGCGCATGGGATGGGCGTGATTCATCGTGACCTAAAGCCGGACAATATTTTGGTCTCGCTCACAGAAAACGGCAAATTTGTCCCAAAATTGCTCGATTTTGGCATCGCAAAGACCCTTACAGATGGCCAAACTGCCCTGACCCAAACAGGCTTCGTCCTTGGCACTCCCGAGTACATGTCCCCCGAGCAGGCGTCTGGTGACGCTGGCGTCGGTGTGAGCGCAGACATCTATTCGATGGGCGTCGTTTGGTACGAGGTTCTTTCGGGATCACTTCCAACTGGGGATCTGTCGGGGACTGCGGTGTTGATCGCAGCGGCTATCGGTCGGACCATTCCGTTGGTCCAAAAAGCACCTTGGCTGCCACAGTTTTTGGTCGAGACCGTGGACCGCGCCATTCAGGTGGACAGCAAAAAACGTCCCGAATCCATGCGTGTCTTCGAGCGCATGATGGCAAGCGCCTGCGGTATTGCACGCAAAAGTGGCGAGCATCGTCCGCCGCCAGGGACCGAGAGTCGCCGGCAGACGCGAGGGATTCGGCTTCGCGACTCGTTGCACGATGAAGGTCCAAGCATCGCGTCGTTTAAAAACGTCGTCCACGGCGACGGATACGAGCTCGGCCCCACAACGAACAGCGCGGTCGTCGCCAGGACTCCTGAGCTGCCTACAGTGAGTATGCGCAAATCGTTGGCGATGCTCGCGGTGGGTGTGGTGTGTGCTGGCTTAGCCGTCGGTGGACTTGCCTACACCCTCTCCACCCGTCGGCAGGAGATCCCTTCGACAGCGACTCTTCAGCGCGACACGACGACGGAAGTCCCTCGGGCATCGGGTTCGGGCGTGCCTCCGGCGATCACCCCTCCGGTGGCTCCCTCGGTATTGGCTGCACCCGTCGTTGCCGAAACCGCCACACCAACGACCAATGTCGGGACAGGTGTTTCGCGGGTCAATCCTCCATCCATCGCGACTGTTCAACCTCGGAGTGGGCCACGTACCAACCCGCCACGAACAACCGTTGCACTTGCTCCGACTGTGAGCGGGACCCTGCCAACGGTCGCGGCTGGCACTCAGACAAATTCAAACAGCCCCTCCGGTCAGTCGCCAAGCGGAGTGACCGCCGCTGCGGTGACTCAACCCTCAGCTCGTCAACCAACCAACAGCAACACTACGACCACGACCAGCACGACAACCACGGGTCAACCCCCAACACATTTAGAAAACTACGAGTAGCGTTTTGAGAACTTTGATTGTCGTCGCGCTGCTGTGTCCGAGTGTCATGAGCGCCGTGTGTCTCGCTCAGAGTGCC
>JANNCG010001076.1:0-2419 GCA_031386385.1 Myxococcales bacterium | reverse complement strand
TCGCATGCCCACACAAGATGCCCGCATCAAACTGCCGTGCGCGTTCAACTCGGGAGGAGCACCAAATCGTGCGATGCGTGCAGACCCGTCCCGTCTTGCTGGGGTGTAAGGATCAACGATTCGCGAATCCAAGCGTCGCCGGCGTTGTACGGATCGTTGGCGAAGTACAGCTGCGTCGTCAGTGAGCGGTGACCACGCGCTGTGATTTTTATGTGGATATGCGCAGGGCGATAGCGTGCGCCATTGAGATAGCGACCAGGTAGTATCGTGCGAAGCATATAGCGCCCACTCGTGTCGGTACGGATCGCGCCACGAAGGGCATACCCACTCTCGTCGTACTGCCCACGCGCATCCGCCTGCCACACTTCGATCGTGGCGCCGGCCACTGCGACGCACCGTGTGCTCATGACCGAGCCTTGCAACTCCAAGCGCGTCCCGGCCATGCCCGCGGTCCAAAGATCGCTTCGCACGGGTGCACCCGCGAGATAGTACGGGCCCTCGATGTTGTCCTCTGTTGCTACGCACCGACGCGGCGAGGTCGGGTTGGTCGCAGGTCGTCGTCGGGCTGGCACTTGCGCCATGGCTTGACTCGCGCAGCCGATAAAAGCGGTGCCCATCGTGGCGACAGCCGCGCGCAAAAGGCTCCGACGGTCGACCACGTCTTTGATCGCCGAAGTGAATTGCTGCGGCGCGATGATCTCAATGCGATTGGATGGCTTCATATTCGTCTCGTATTCACTGCAAGAACGGCCCAGCGTACCGACTGGCGCACAAATTCGACACAAGCACTCTCAATTCTATTTCGCAGCAAAGAAAGACAGACCGCTGTTGCTGCGCGAAATCGAGTGCGGTACCTTCTGCCCCGCAAGATATGACGACGACCGGGCCCTCTTCCGCCGCGCGGCCAGCGGTCACATTTATCTTCATCGTGATGTTGCTTGATACGCTGGGTATCGGGCTGATCATTCCCATCTTGCCGAAGTACCTCGCGGGTTTTTCGGGAGGCAACCTCGCGGGCGCATCGCACAGCTACGGGATCTTGGTGGCGGTGTACTCTGCCATGCAGTTTTTGTGTGCCCCAATGCTCGGCGCCTTGAGTGATCGCTATGGCCGACGGCCGGTGATTTTTCTCTCGCTCTTCGGCGCTGCGCTCAACTATTTGCTGACCGCGTTTGCGCCGTCCTTGGGCTGGATGCTCGTTGGTCGGGTGATCGCAGGAGCGTCCGCCGCGAGCTTCTCCGTCGCCGCGGCATACATCGCCGATGTCACTCCGCCAGAGAAGCGTGCGCAGAATTTCGGGCTCATTGGTGCTGCATTCGGACTGGGATTTATTGCGGGTCCAGCGCTGGGAGGGCTCCTCGGTCGAGTGGATCTGCGGTTGCCATTTTTGGTCGCCGCGGCGCTCAATGGGCTCAACTTGGCCTACGGACTTTTTGTATTGCCCGAGTCACTGAGCCTTGAGAACCGCCGAAGTTTTTCGATCGCGCGCGCCAACCCGCTTGCCGCGTTTCGCCATCTGAGCAAGAGCCCTGTGGTGATGGGTTTGCTTGGTACCATCATCTGTGGCTACTTAGCCCAATGGATCTTGCAGAGCAGCTGGGCGCTGCACACCGAAGAGCGGTTCGGGTGGGGCTCACTCGAAGTGGGAGCGTCGCTCTCGGTCGTCGGTGTCGCGAGCGCCATCGTGCAGGGGCTGCTGATTAAACGCGCGATTCATCGATTGGGCGAGCAACGCGCGGTGATCGTGGGGTTGCTGTTCAATATCGCCGGATTTCTTGGTTTTGCGCTAGCGAATCGTCCGTGGATGTTCATCGCGGTGTTGTTTCCGTTTGCGCTTGGTGGGATTTCGGGGCCGTCGCTGCAGTCGTTGATATCTCGGTCGACGTCTGCGTCTGAGCAGGGTGAGCTGCAAGGCTCTCTCGCGAGCTTGCAGAGCTTGTGCGCGATCGTGGGCCCCTTGGTCGGGACACAATTGTTCTCGCGCTTCTCCACCGCCACTTCATCGCCGCACATCCCTGGTGCGCCCCTGTTCGCCGCAGCGCTGTGCAACATCGTCGGCCTGGCGCTCGCGGTGAGGTTATTCGCAAAGTCCGAGCCCGTCGCCGCGAAAGAGGCGGTCTGAACGCCACGCGACACGGGGAGTCCGCAACCCATCCAGATGATCCATGCAAGCACGTTTGGTCGATGCTCAGCGCGCGGTCAAGCTGCTCAAGACGAGAGCGTCTGGGATGATTCGCTCGAGAAATTCTGCTGGGTCCAGGACATTGAGGAGGACTCCGCCGACATACCGACTGCCGACAAAAACACTGGCGGTTGCGAGCTCAAAAGAACCGCCTCGGATCCACTCGGCGCCAGGACCACGACTCACAACATTGATCAGGCGAAACGTCGTGGGAGCCACCACTCTAGGCCTGAATCG
>JANNCG010001063.1:0-1957 GCA_031386385.1 Myxococcales bacterium | reverse complement strand
AGTCCATCCCCCTGACAGCTCCACTCACCACACAACGTCGGCGCATCGTTGTTGCACTTCGGGAGACACGCCATCTGCCCAGCGACGCTGGCGCAAACGAAGAGCGGCGAGCCGGCGCGGCAATCACTTAACCGTGGGCAGACGCGACGACACGTTCCACGGACGCAGAGCCCGAGCGCCCCACACTCGCTTCCGGTGCCTGAACACGGGCGCGTACAATAGCCCCCAAAACTACCACGCTCGCAAACCGCTCCGACACCAGCGCACTCCTCAGCGCTCGCACAAGCCGCTCCCGGTTCGAAGGGGTCGGCGAATGAACCATCGGCGACATCTGCACCCGTGCTCGCGCCGTCCACTGGTGTGCCCACCAACCGCGCGCAACCACTTAGCAAAACCAACGCAACGACAGGGACGCACGCGCTGAGCGTAGTTCGCGTCGCTGTATGTCCAACCAAACCAATCCAATTCATCTGAATTTTTCCATCGGTTTTCATCAAAAGATCCCACCGATCAAAACACCGCCGAGCGTCGGACGAAGCGTCACGCGAGCGCTACTCACTGCGCTTGGTCTCGGGAGCGCAACGATCACGATGCCGCCCGCCAACAAAATTCCTCCGCCCACGAGCAGCCCGACGCCCATGCCTTGATGGAGCGCAAATTGTTGCGCGAACGTCGTGCAAACACCCGCTGGTGGCTGGGTCGGGGGTGGTGGGCAGATCCCCTCGCCCGGCTGGCGTGGTCCGTTGTAATTTGCCGCATCATCAAAGCTAATCGCGTCGAAAATGCCACCCAGCACGAGCACCGCAATGCCCACTCCGCCAACGCCAAGACCAACACTAAACCACGGCCACGATGGGGCAGCACGCAGGCTATTGTTCACTGGTGTGGTCGAACCCGCGGAGCCACTCGTCGACCCGTTCGTGCCTTGCGATCCCACGGCACGCACAGGCGATCGGTCCACCACTTCTCTGTTGATCTCGCCCGCGCGAACGACGATTTCCCTTGAAATTGGCTCTTCATTGTCCGCGCGAATTTCGAGAGCGTGGCGTCCAGCTAGGATTGGCTGCTCTCTCGCCATAGGCAAAGTGCCAAGCGCGTGTCCGTCCAAAAAAACTCGGGCACCAACAACGCCCCCTCGCAGGTCAAGCAAACCTACGTGTTGTTCTGCCGCAGAAATCGCTTGCTGAAGTGCGCCTCGATTGCGTGTCACCCACGCATCCGCAGGAGTCGTTAGGGCCTCTCGCACCATCTCATACCCTCGCACCCAATCGCCACTCGCTTGCAAGGCAAGACCGAGCTGCCCCGCAGTTCGCGGTGTTGGCGCAATGCGATAGGCGCTCTCGAATTCTACGACGGCTTCTGTGTCACGACCCTCACGACGCAGTTCCACGCCTCGTTGAAGATGTGCGTCCACTACGGGCTGTGCGCCACAAATGGAAGAACAAAGAACCACCGCGCCGCCAAGCAGCGCAGCCGTGAGTGCTGAAAAGATGGGCCTGCTCATGGTTCTAGAATCTGCGCTCCATTGGTTGTGCGTGGTTGCCGAACGGGAGCACTCGTTGCTGACGTGTTCGTCGTTGCTGGCTCTGCGACCGGAGCGATGGGAGTCGTTGCCGCTGCCGTTGTCGTGATGATGGGCCGAATTACCGGTCGTCCCGACCTTGAAGGCGAGACCGTTTGTGGTCGCGCTACGGTTATGCTCGGCGTTTGAACCGGAACGAGCGCGATATTCTCCTGCGGTGGCACATCGACAAAGCTCACGATTTGCGGTTCAAACCCTTCTGCAGTCACTCTGAGTTCGTGCCGTTGACCGTTTTTCTCGAACTCCCTGGCCACCGATGACGCACCGAGTGATTCACCGTCGAGCACGAGACGCGCTGTCGATGGGAGCGCGGACACACGGACCACAAATTGTTCTCGTCGTGGGACTCTGACATCGCGTGTCGTCGTGTTGGTC
>JANNCG010000999.1:0-4058 GCA_031386385.1 Myxococcales bacterium | reverse complement strand
GCGAAGAGCATAGCCAAGGTCGAGCTAGAGGTTCGCCAAATGGCAGACGAACTCTTGCGCCTGTACGCTGAGCGCCGCGCCCACCCTGGTCGATCGTTTAAAGACACCGCGGGACTGTTTCGCGAGTTCGAAGCGACGTTTGCTTTTGAAGAGACCGACGACCAGCGACGTGCCATCGAAGAGGTCATGGCCGATTTGCACAGAGAGGTCCCGATGGATCGACTGGTCTGCGGCGATGTCGGATTTGGCAAGACCGAAGTGGCCGTCCGCGCAGCTTTTCACGTCGCAGCAGAGGGCGCGCAGGTGGCAATATTGTGCCCTACGACGGTGCTGGCCCAGCAGCATTTTCACACGTTTACGGATCGGTTCAAAGCCTACCCCCTCAACGTCGCGGTGCTGTCCCGATTTGTCTCGCCCGCGAAGCAGCGAGCCACTCTTGAAGGGCTCAAAAAAGGCTCGGTGGATGTCATCATTGGGACCCACAGGATCTTATCAAAAGATGTGCAGTTCAAAGATCTGGGCTTGCTCGTCGTTGACGAAGAGCAGCGATTTGGCGTCACACACAAAGAGAAGATCAAGCAGCTTCGGACTCGTTTAGACGTGCTCACCCTGAGCGCCACGCCAATCCCACGGACACTGCAGATGGCGGTGTCAGGACTGCGAGAGCTGTCGCTGATTACAACGCCGCCGGTCGATCGACGCTCGGTGCGAACAGTCGTCTCCACCGATGACGCAGCGCTGCTCAAAGAAGCAGTGTTGCGTGAGCTCGGTCGCGGTGGCCAGATCTTCTACGTGTACAACCGCGTCGAAGGTCTGTACGAACGCGCTGAAAGGCTGCAAAAACTTGTTCCAAGTGCGCGCGTCGCGGTGGCGCACGGACAGATGAATGCCGAAGCCCTTGAGACGGTGATGACGGACTTTGTCGAAGGCCGCTTTGATGTCTTGGTCTCAACGGCCATCATTGAGAGCGGAATCGACATCCCTCGCGCCAACACCATGATCGTCGATCGAGCGGATCTCTTTGGGCTCTCACAACTGTACCAAATTCGCGGGCGCGTCGGACGATCCCGCGAGCGCGCGTACTGCTATCTGCTTGTGCCTCCGCCCTCAAAGTTGAGCGACGAGGCGAGGCAACGCATTGAAGCGATCGAGAAATTTACGGACTTGGGCGCAGGCTTTCACGTCGCCCAACTCGACATGGAGCTTCGAGGAGCAGGCGATCTTCTGGGCGGCGAACAGAGCGGCAATGTCGCGCAGGTGGGGTTTGACCTCTACATTCAGATGCTCGAATCTGCGGTGGCGGATCTCAAGGGCGAACCGGTTGCACCTGCGGTCGAGACTGATCTCTCGTTCGACGACGCCTACTATCTACCCGCTGAGTACATCGACGATGTGGGGCTTAGGCTGTCGCTCTATAAGCGCTTTGCATCAGCGCTCGATGACGACACAGTGGCCGAGCTCGCGGATGAGATGGAAGACCGGTTTGGACCTCCCCCTTCGCCGGCACGAATGTTTGTGCGTGTGATGGCGATTAAGGCCCGCCTAAGACCGTTGCGCGCCATGGGAATCGAGGGGCGAAGAGATCGCGTCGTGTTGCATCTGCGAGAAGACTCACCCGTGGACGGCGCCAAGATCGCTGAGCTTTGCGGTAGCAAAAACGCGAAGTGGCGCCTCACACCGGACTACCGGCTTTCACGCAAATTCACTGATGGAGATGGGATCTCAAACGCAGAGCGAGCGCTCTTAGAGCTCGTAGACTTGCAATAAATTTGCGCTCATTGAGCGTTTGGTGGCAACGACGGCATGGATGTTTAACACGCGTCGTTCAACTTCTGCAGCCGCGGAAGAAATCGTGGGGCTCTACTTTCCGGTGCTTGATCACGGGTTTGTGTCGCTCGTGGATTACATGGGTGGAGATGAAGACATTGAGCGGGCCGCGCGAGTATCGTACGGCGCGGGCACCCGCAAGCAGTCGGATACCCGTGGGCTCCTTCGGTATCTCCGACGCCACAAGCACACCACACCAACTGAAATGGTCGAGCTGAAGTTTCACTGCGCCATGCCGATCTTCATCGCACGCCAGTGGATCCGGCACCGCACCGCCAACGTCAACGAAGCATCGGGACGCTACTCGTTGATGCCGATGTTGTTTTATACACCCGAAAACGAGCAGCTCAAGCATCAGTCCGCGTCCAACAAACAGGGGCGTGCAGGTTCACCGGTAGACGCTTCGGACTATCAACGGTACGCACAAAAGTGGAGCGCGGGACGCCAGTCGACCGTCGAGCACTACCAGTCTATGACTCAAGAAGGCGTCGCGCGAGAGTTGGCGCGAATCGACCTCCCGTTGAGCACCTATACGCAGTGGTACTGGAAGATCGATCTTCATAATTTGCTGCATTTTCTCACGCTTCGTGTCGACTCTCACGCACAATGGGAGATCCAAGAGTTTGGCCGCGTCATGGCTGGAATGGTCAAGCGTGTCTCGCCCATTTCCTACGAAGCATGGCTCGACTACGACGTCACTGGGGCGCGTTTTTCGCGAAGCGAGCTCGCGGTGCTCGACGGCATGCTGAAGGGTGCAAGCTTTGATGCGGCCAGCGTCGGGAGCGATCTGAGCAAGCGCGAACTTAGCGAGCTGCAGGATAAGTTGCGGGCGAGTCGTGAGCGTCCCGATTATTCGCTCGACGCCGCGAAAGCCGTTTCGCCAGAGCACTTCGCAGATCGCTACGCCAAGGCAGTCCTTCCCATCGATCAAGTCGAGACACTCTAAGTACCGCCGGCTTCTGCGCCTTTGGTCGCGCTCCACGCTTGACGTGGAGACACAATAGCGAAGACGATCTGCGCCAAGATGGTTCTTACAGAAGATCGCTCGACGATCATGCGCGCGGTATTTGTGGCGGCGCTGGGCTACTTCGTCGATATCTACGACCTGATTTTGTTCTCCGTCGTTCGGCGAGCGAGTCTTCAATCGCTTGGTGTTTCAGAGGCAGAACTGCTCTCAACGGGTCTGTTTCTTATCAATGTTCAGATGGGCGGAATGCTCATTGGCGGAGTTTTGTGGGGGATCTTGGGAGACAAACGCGGTCGTGTCTCGGTGCTGTACGCCTCGATCATTTTGTACTCGGTCGCCAACGTCCTAAATGGCTTTGTTCAAGACGTAAACCAATACGCTTTGCTGCGATTTGTAGCCGGTGTTGGCCTCGCGGGAGAGCTCGGCGCAGGGGTCACCCTGGTGAGCGAAATGATGGACAAACGTGATCGTGGCTGGGGCACGATGATGATCGCGACGGTGGGTCTGTCTGGCGCGGTTTTCGCGGCATTAATCGGTGACGTCTTGCCTTGGCGGGGCGCGTACATTCTCGGCGGAGTACTGGGCGTCGGGCTGCTCTTGCTCCGTGTCAAAGTGACCGAGAGCCAAATGTTTCAGCGCGCTGGTGCCTCTCTGACTCGTCGCGGCGACTTCTCGCTTCTCCTGAAGCCTTCGCGTTTGGTGCGGTATTTGAGCGTCATCGCGACCGCCCTTCCGATCTGGTTCACCGTTGCGATCCTGGTCTCGCTCTGCCCAGAGTTTGCGCGCGACTTCTCCATGCGCGAGCTTCCAACTGCAGGGCGAGCGATCCTTTGGTGTTATGCGGGTCTGAGCATTGGCGACCTCGCAAGTGGAGCGCTGAGTCAGTGGCTCAAATCGCGGCGAAAGATCATCGCGCTTTTTCTGGCGCTCTCAACCGTCAGCACGCTGCTGTACTTCACCTTCGCCCGCGAGTCGCTGCTGGCGTTTTACGGAGTGTGCTTCGCGATGGGGTTTTCAAGCGGCTACTGGGCGGTATTTATGGCCGTCGCTGCTGAGAGTTTTGGGACCAATGTGCGCGCGACGGTGGCGACGACGGTTCCCAATTTTGTTCGCGGGGCCGTGGTGCCGATGACGTTGGGGTTTCAAGTTGCAAAAATTGGCCTTGGGCTGCAGCGTGGAGCCTTGGTCGTCTTTGCGATCGTGATGCTCCTGGCCGTATTGGGTCTCGCAGCGCTCGATGAGAGCTTTGGGCGCGAGATGGACT
>JANNCG010000361.1:0-4361 GCA_031386385.1 Myxococcales bacterium | reverse complement strand
CCGCCGCCAAGAAGGGCGCGCTGGTTCGCGCGAAGCCATCAAGCGCGAAGGGTATTTATATACGAAGCATTACGCTCTCAAGCACCCAGGGTCCCGGCGTTCGAGTGGACTCAGCAGCGTTTATCGCTGAGAAGTCTGAGGAGAATTAATCCATGGACCGCACACAAAAAGACGCACAGATTCAAGACATCAAGACCAAGTTCGACAAGGCCGTGTCCGTCACGCTTGTCGACTTCAAAGGTCTCTCGGTGACCTTGATCAGCAAGCTGCGTCGCGAGTTCAAGAAATCAAAGGTCGAGTACCGTGTTGTTAAAAACACCGTCATTCGTCACGCGATCAAAGACAGCGCATACGGCAGTCTTGTTGGAGATCTCTCACCTACCCGCAAAAACGGCGCCAAAGCTCACGCAGCACTGCGTGGGATGACTGGCGTTGCTTGGTCCTACGAGGATCCAGGCGCAGCGGCAAAGGTGCTTGAGAAGTTTCACAAAGACGAAGGCGACAAGGTCAAAACCCTCAAGGATACCTTGAAGGCAAAGACCGGAATGCTCTCCGGTGAGCTGATTAGCGCTGCGGATTTGGCGAAGGTTCCTGGTTTGAAAGAGACACAAGCGATGCTCGTGGCTTTGATGCAAGAGCCAGGCGTCTCGATGTACCAGTCGTTGTTAACTCCAGGCTTGATGATCGTCGCGTTGCTCGAAGCACACGTGAAGAACCTCGAAGCCAAGGGTGAGACCGCCTGAAACGGCTTCGTTTGAAGCGCGCGGTCAACTCGCGCATGCGCCCCATCCCTGCGCACAAATCAGTGGGACGTGTTTACAGTAACAAAAATCAAAAGTTAAAAGTGATTCTAGGAGAATGACAATGGAAACCGCTCAACTCGTTGAAACAATCAGCAAACTCACCCTCAAGCAAGCAGCAGACCTCGCCAAAGACCTCAAGGCAGCCCTCGGCCTCGAAGGCATCTCGTTTGGCGGCGGCGGCGGCGGCGGGGCAGCACCTGCACCCGCTCCAGTCAAGGAAGAGCAGACCGAGTTCACAGTCGAACTGACCGCCATTGGCGCAAAGAAGATCGACGTGATCAAGGTTGTTCGTGAGATCACCGGCCTGGGTCTTGGCGAAGCCAAGGCACTCGTTGAAGGTGCTCCCAAGGTTCTCAAGGAGAACATTGCTAAGGCAGACGCTGAAGACATCAAGAAGAAGCTCGAAGCAGCAGGCGCACAAGTTACACTCAAGTAACTCGAAGTCTGTGTAACATACGCGCAGAACTCTTGAAGCCCGCGCGTACGAGCACACTCAGAAAAGCGTTGCAGCGTAGTCTCTTGATCGAGACGGTCGTTGCAGCGCTTTTTTGTTTTGTGGGCTCAAGCTGTGTTCTTCCTGCGACGCAGGTCCAGATCACGGTGGATACGGATATTCCACTGCAAGTCGCAGCTGGATTGCGTGTGACCGTTCGCTGGACCGAAAACGCCGACCCCGTGGTGCGTGAGTACCGATGGGATCGTGCGGGGGCTCCGCGGTTGCGCGAGCTTCGCGATGCAGGGATGGACGCGGGCATGGACGCGCGAGCACCGCTGGATGGAGGGAGCAATTCGCTCGGTGAAGCGCAGCTTCCTGCGAGTTTTACCGTCGTGCCAGGGATGGACCGAAGCGATCGGATGTTTGACGCCGTGATCGAGCTGCGGCTCGACAATGGGATCACCGCGCGACGGACAGTCCAGCGACAATTGCGATCAGGCACGCAACACGTAGATGTGTTTTTGAGTGCGCGTTGCTTGGATCCCGCGACCGGCTGTCGAGGCGCGCCGTGCCTGCGGCAAACGTTGTGCGAAGAGCGCGGACAGACCTGTGGTGAAGAGGGATCATGCGTCTCGTTTTTGCAGCCGACACGAAGTGAAGTGCTCTCTGGATGGGACGCGCGACGACCCACGCCGGGATGTGGTCACAGGAGCGAGTCATGCTGTTTGTGGGGCTCAAGCTGTCAGGCCCAACTTACGTGTAGTGAGGGCATTTGCAGGGGATGTACGCCCAGTGCGGATGGATGCTGTGGGGCCAATGGACCGCAACCGGACGGGACCATGTGCGGAGAGGCACCCGCGACGTGTTTTAATCCCTCAACGTGTCGCGCCGGAGTTTGCGTTCGAGGCGAGCTGGCGATGAACGGCACGACCTGCACTCCGGGCGGTCCGTGTGTCATGCCCGGGGTGTGTATGGAGGGCGCCTGTTTGCCACCGACTCCGTCACCCGATGGAGCGGTGTGCGCTCCGAGCGCGGACCCGTGCAAACAGGACGGAGTGTGCATGAGCGGGACGTGCAATCCGCCGCAACCACGTCCGGACGGAATCACATGTGATCGGAGCAACAATCCGTGCGTGCAAGACGGAGTATGCGTGGGCGGATCGTGCGCAGCACGCAGTCCTTTTTCTAATGGAACCATTTGTGCACGCCCCCTGAATAGTTGCCAACAAGATGGCATTTGCACCGACGGAGTGTGCTCTGGACCACGACCACTCGCTGAGGGAACCGTCTGCGCTGCCGCTGCAAACAGCTGCCGCACCAACGGCGCTTGTCGCGCTGGAGTGTGTAGCCCTTCGGGGATCATCGCAGACGGAATGCCCTGCGGCATGGCGACCGATCCATGCCAGGTCAACGGGATGTGTCGCGCAGGCGAGTGCACAGGGACAACCGCAAGACCGGACGGGACCGTGTGTGCGATGGCGGCGAACGTCTGCCAAACCAACGGTATTTGTATGAGCGGTCGTTGCAGCGGTGTGGGGATGGTCGCTAACGGAATGCAGTGCGTCGCGAGCGCAAATCCCTGTCAAATGCCAAGCGTTTGCAGCAATGGCACCTGCCCCGCGCCTCAACTTGTACCCAATGGCACCGTCTGTGCGATGACCGGCAATCCATGCCAGTTCAGCGGAACCTGCACCAACGGAGCCTGTGGCGCGATCAGCAACCGACCCGATGGGACTGTGTGTGGCGCAGCCAATGCGTGCCAAAACGCGCCCACTTGTCGCGCCGGCGCTTGTGTCCCAAACCCTCGGCCCAACAACACGCGACCCACCGCGACCACGCAGTGCTGTAGCGGGACGGAGGTCGCACGAAGCGACGTTAACAATTGCAACGTGTGCGGACTTCGCTGCCCTGGCGGAGGGACCTGTCAGTCGCGCGCGACGTCAGGGTCGCAGTACTTTTGCACATGCAACGGGGCTGCTCAGTGTCCAGGCAACTTTCGCTGTCGGACGGGACAACCGAGCTTAAACAATATCTGCGCGTGTTTGGGCCCCGGAACCTGCCCCAGCGGATCGAGCTGCATGCAAATCGTCGACGCACCAGACTTCTGTAGACCGTAAAACAAAACTGGGTATCCTGTCGCTCGTGGCAAAGCAGATCAGCGTCTATGTGAACTATCTCGTGCAGCACGGTGCAAACGCAGTGCTGCTCTTATCAAACACTCCTGTAACGGTGAGATTCGCAGCTGGTGATCGGGCGTCGAACACGCCGCTTGAGCACGGAAAGCTCGTCTCTATCATTCAAGAGTGTGCACCGTCGGACACGTTCGCGGACATTCGAGCGGGGCGACCGTCGAAGTTTTCGTACGACGAGACTGGGCATGCGGTGACGGTTGACGTGATTCCCACTGCGGGGGCGTGGAAGGTGACGATCACACCGGGAGGTCTTGACGCTGGTACGCAGGGACAACACAGCAACAACGATCGAGGTCAAAGTCGAGGGGTTGGAGCGGGTGTTGTCGAGTCTTACAACAGTCCTCAACAGCAAGCACAGGCACCGGCACAGGCTCAACCCGTAGAGTCGCATAAGCGCCCCGCCGCACACGTGCTTGAGGGTCAGGACTTTGGACCCTGGGGCATGGATCGTTGGCTAAAAATGCTGCACGCGCTCAATGGCTCCGACTTGCATTTATCCAGCGGAAATCCCCCAAAGCTTCGCAATGGCGGCGAGATTCAGACGCTTGAAGAGAGCCCCGTTTTTGATCACGAAAAGCTTCGCGCGTGGATCTACGCGATCATGCCGCAGAAGAACCGCGAAGAGTTTGAGCGTCGACACGACACGGACTGGGCGTACGAGATTGAGGGGATGTCGCGGTTTCGTTGCAATGCGTTTTTGGATCGACGGGGCATCGGAGGGGTGTTTCGAAAGATTCCGTTTGAGATTTTGTCGCCAGAAAAGCTGGGACTTCCGAAGCAGGTGCTGGACTTGTGCAACCTGACGAAGGGTCTTGTTGTGGTCACCGGACCCACGGGGTCGGGCAAGAGCACAACGCTCGCAACGCTCGTCGATGTGATTAACAACTCGCGCGAGGATCACATCATCACGATTGAGGACCCGATCGAGTT
>JANNCG010000988.1:0-4715 GCA_031386385.1 Myxococcales bacterium | reverse complement strand
CTTCAGTCTGCGTGAGGTCGCGAGAGAGGTCGGCGTGTCCGCGAACGCCGCGTATCGTCACTTCGAAGACAAGGGGGCGCTTTTGACAGCGATTGCAGTGAGCGGCTTCGAGCGCCTTTCGTCGAAAATGCAAGACGCCATGCTCGCAGCACGACCCAAAGGCGCGGTGAAGTCCGGTGCGGTCTCCCGATTCAACGCCGCGGCGCGAGCCTACGTGGACCTCGCCCAGGAGCATCCCCAGCTCTACGGATTGATGTTCGGCTCCGCAGGTCGTGCTTGCCTAACAGCGGAAGGCGCGCTGGTCGGCCCGACACCTGGGGCGCTGCTGGGGCGTGTCCTCGACGAGCTCGTCGAAGAGAAGGCAATGTCGAAGAAGCATCGCGAGGGAGCGGAGATTCACGTGTGGTCTGCGGTGCACGGCTTCGCCTCGTTGGCGCAGAGCGGACCGCTCGCTCAGCTCAGCCCGAAGGCTCGCGATGATGCTCTGGCGCAACTGCTTCTCTTCGTCATCGCAGGACTTCGCGGCTGATGCCTGGCCGCATGGACCATCTGCCTAGTGCGCGATTGATGCGCGAGAGTCTCCGACCCGAGGTGATCAGCCCCTTGCAAGCTAGAGCTGTTCGCAATCGTCGAGTGCTATAAGTTTTACATGATAATCGATGTGCCCGCTTGGGGAACGGCGGAGATCATATTGAATGCCATACACATCAAAATGACAGCCATCACGCTGGTCGCGAACTCTTTGGGCGGCTAATCGTTGTCGGCTCCGATCTCTGAACTGCATGGGCGCGAGCGAGACCGCGGTCAACGGTTGAGCGCACGAGGCACTGCGATCCATCGCTGGTACTTGCCGTGCATAGCTGTGCAAAGCTGTGGCTAATCTGAACTCTTTGATTTCTGCGCGCTGGACGTACCATGTTTGACGGCACGTCGAGAGAGACGCCTTCAACCGTTGCCGACGCGACCAACATGAGGGCGCTCAAACCGATGAGCGTTTTGACGGTGTTGTTGTGCGTCACCACCGTGGCAATTGTGGCGCCCCTTTGGACACCTCTTGTGCTCGCGGCCTGGACGGCTGACTTACTGCGACCGTTGGCAAAGAAGTTCGAGCGAATTCTCGGTGGACGCCAGTGGGTCGCCAGTGTGCTCACGGTTTTAGTCGCGCTGGGGACTCTCATTCCTCTCATTGGTATCGTCGCCACGCTGGCCAGCTCCACGCTAGAACTCTTGGCGCAGGTGCGCGCCGCACTCAATGGGCAAGGGTCACTCGCTACCATCCTCCTTGGCGGGAGCAGCGCCATCCGACGTCCCGCTTGGAGCGACTGGGCGGCAATCGCTTCCCGCTACGGCGAAAATGCATGGCGCTTGGTCACGGTGATGGGTCGCGCGTCGGCAAGCGCCCTAGTCGCCGTGATCGTGTTTGTGGCGGCCCTCTACACGTTTATTAGCGACAGGGAGCGTGGCTACAAGTGGCTTGAAGAGCACGCGCCGATCTCGCCCGATGCGTTGGCCCGAATGGCCGGGGCATTTCGCGAAACGGGACGAGGCCTCATCGTCAGCGCGGGAGGGACTGCCCTCGCGCAAGGCATTGTCGCGACAGGGGTATACCTCGCCATTGGAATCCCACGAGCGTTGATCTTCGGACCGCTGACGGCAGTGTGCGGTTTCATTCCCTTCGTCGGGAGCGGCTTGGTTTGGATTCCGCTTGCGATTGAGCTGGGCGTCACGGGACAACACTGGCGCAGCGTCGGCGTAGTCATCCTGGGCGTTTGCGTGGGCCTTATCGATGACTTGCTTCGACCTTTTCTCACTCGGTACGGCAAGCTCGACCTCTCAGCATTTGTTGTCCTCGTGTCCATGCTCGGTGGCATCGCGGTCTTCGGCCCGAGCGGAGCGCTACTCGGGCCTCTGGTCGTGCGACTCTGCGTCGAGGCGCTGAAGATCGAGCAAGAGCGCCGCCGCAAGGAGACTTCTTGTTCGAGCGATGTTGTGAAATCATCGTAGGAGCGCTGTTGGCTGGCCCCGCAGGGGGATCCGAGGCACGGACCGCGTCTCTCTTTCGAGGAGCCATGAGGGGCGCAGGCACCGTCCCGTCGCTGGTGCTAGAGGGATCAACGGGGGGGTACAACTTCGGAACGGCGCTGGGGCGTTAGTCGGGCGCCGGGGGGTGAAAACAGGGGGGTCCCAAAAAATGAAACCTCATTCGTTCTGCGGTAGATCGCTTAACGCGCGTTAAGGATCAGCGCCCGCGAAGTGCTCGCGCCAGCAACAAATGCGCTCACGCACTGCCCGTTGGCTGTGAGGGCGATCCACGCGTGGCCTGCAAATGTCTGCCGAATGTCCACGGCCCCAGGCGCCACTTGCGCGTTGGGGTGCCGAGTTCGCGAGCCATCAACCCAGAACAGTTGGATGGGTGATGGGGTGTTGTTTTCAACTACGACAAACGAGCGAACGCCGTTGGACTCTGTAAACGGCATTGGATCACAGGGAAGCGCAGGCAACACGGGTCGTGCGGGCTGCGAGCCCCAGACACGCTCCATGAGCGCATAACCCATGGGATCGTGATCTCGAAGCTGCTCGCGAATAAAGGGATAAAAATCATTCACTGCGAGAAACGCCTCAGTGGTCTCTGCGAAATACTCACGACCATTGGTGAGCGCGTAGTGGCGCATTCTAGACCCGTTGGCGTGAAGAACTGAGTCGTACTGACCGCCGGCCACGGCGGCTTGGTACACAGCTTCGATCCCGCTCTCACCGGTGAGCGCGAGATTTTCGTATGCGTGAGCAAACTCATGCACTAACACAAACGGCTGTATACTGTCCGCTGCTGCAAGAAATCCGCGGGTGTCATTGATCTCAACGCCTTGCGCCTTGGCTGGGTCGTACCCGTTCTGGATCAACCATTCGCGTGATGGATGATACTCAGCTACGCCGCGTCGGCGTTCTGGTTGAAATGGCGTCCACTCGACCCAGAGAATCACCCGCTCGATCGCAGCGGTGCGGGTGCCGAAGCGCGTCCGAAGATCTGCGAGCGAGCTGTCAATTCGCGCAATGACCGCTGTTGCCTCAGTGGGATGAGCAAGGACATCGTCGTGCACAAAGACTGCAAACCCGGCGAGCCGACGAGCCGAATAGCGCGCAGGAGGAGTCGGCAGTGCCAGTGCTTGAGCGTCCGCCGCGTCTGGCGACGGCACATCCAGCGTGAGGTCAGGTGGCGTTTGAGGCACCGAGGTCTCCCTCGATGTCACTGTGTCCGTTGGCTGCTGAGCCATTGAGCGAGTGCACGCTAAGAGACCCAACGAGAGCAGCACGGCTTGCGCCCACAGACGTGTACAAAATTTATCACTTGTATATGTTTTAGATAATTCACTTCGCGATGGGCGCTCAAGCTTGCTAGGAATCGCCATGTGTAGTTGAGAGTACAGCTTTTCACGACATTTCTTGAATCGATACAACGATCACGCCAGCAGCAGAACACTGGGAGCTCGCTTGTGCTGATAGCGTCTGGGCTGCTAGTCTTTGGCAATGGCGAAACGAACGTTGCAACAGCGCGAGCTCTTTGGTGCCGCCGTGGCGGGCGCGCGGTGGTTGATGAATCCGGTGTCTGAGGGTGGCGCCAAGCAAGTGCCGCGCATGAAGCTGCTTGCAGGCGGGCCAGAGCTGCTCCGCGAGGTAGAACGAATGCGCACGCATCCAAGCGGCAAGCGGCTGCTAGAGACAAAACCCGATCTCGGTGCAGCGTTGTCAAACCCTGAGACTCTGAAGCGACTCCCGCCAGAGAGTCTGGGTCGAAAGTTTTATGAGCGAATGGAGATACCGGGCGGGGTTCCGGGATATTTGTTGGCGTCGTTGATCTATAAAGACGGCTTTTTTGACTCGCTGGTGGTGAGCGACGACGTGCGCTATTACATCGAACGAAGTCGGTGGCTCCACGACCTGTTTCACGTTCTTACGGACTATGGAACGGATCTGCCAGGCGAAGGTCTGCTCATCTACTTTATGCTCGGGTACGAACACGGTTTGTCGTACACCGCCGCGAGCCTCGCCCCGTTTGGCATTGGGCCGAGGTACTTCATTCGACCAAGCTGCGGACAAAAGCGCTGGCGAGAGCTGCTTCGCGATGCTCACGCACGCGGGCTTGCGGCCAACCGCGTGTGTCCACCAACCTTCGCTTTATGGGAAGAGCAGCTTGCCCGCCCACTCGACGACGTACGACGCGAGCTCGGGATCGTCCCCTTCACCGAGGACACCTCTCACTGGCTCGATCACAATTGGTTTGGCAAACAGGCCGCCGGTGGATTTGGTGCGTACGCCGCAGCAGCAGAGAGCGCCCAGGTCGCCCGCAAGATTGTGGAGGCAGGAGTCACCCCTGCTAACTTGTACCGCTCAAGCAACGAAACATGGCTTGAGCTCGCCCGGTTGGTTAAGGCGAACGCGTCGGCCGAGCAGATTCGCGCCGCCGTTTAGCGAGCGCTCGTTGTTGAACGGTCTTTGGCATGCGCTCGGCGACATAACGCACGCCTTCGAGTCAACGACTCCGGACTAAAGTCCGGAGCTTGCTTCTGCACTCGGTGGAGGTACCCGATTTTCAGTCTCGGTATTCCCAACGTCAGCGTGCGAAACCATAGGCCGATTGACAGCGGCCCTACGTGCGAGTTGTGCGATGTTGCGGGCAGCCACCACATCGGCGTGCTGCTCGAACGCACACGACTTGC
>JANNCG010000356.1:0-4775 GCA_031386385.1 Myxococcales bacterium | reverse complement strand
CGGGTTGTTTCCACAAGGACGCCCCGGCACAATCCCACACCGGAGAGCCTCCGCAGCGTCTTGAGGTCCCCCTGGCCTGTTCGGACACAACCCCGGGAGCGTCCCTTGATACGGACAAAACATATCCCGTCGCGGCTCGTGTCCACACACTTCGACGCCGTCGCGATTGCAGACCAGCATCCCTGGGACCAACTGGGTCGTATCGAAGCAAAACTCTGGCGCGGTTGAGCAACAGGGCTGCTCGATCTCGTCGATCTCACCATCGCAGTCGTCATCAACCCCATTGCACGGGTGTGTCTCTCTCGCCGCACACGGCACGCAACTCCCTCCACCCCCTGGCGACTGAACACACTGCGAACCCCGACAGCACTGCGTCCCAACACACGACGATCCAAGAGGCAAACAGCACTCCATCGCGCGCCCCTGAAATCCCCGACACACCGCGCGCTCATCACAGCACGCTTGGAGAACCTCGGGTCCTTGGCCCGGTGGCGGTCCGCACCTTTCGCGATTGTTCACACACGGAGCGCACACAAATTGGTTCGCTTGCAGCGTACACACATGCTGCCCACACGGACAATCTGGCGACGTATTCAAGATCTGATCACCAACTACATTGGGACTGCGCGGCCGACGACAAGCACCAAGTCCCGCAGCACTCGCACCCACGCACACTAAACCCGCTTCGCACGGGCGACAAACAGCAGAACTCCCGGACACGGGCGGGAATATAGTGTCTGAGTAGTTGCCATCACACGACGCCCCCTCTGCAATCGGGTTTGTGCACGCACCCGCAGGTTGCCCAGGCTGCAGCGCACAGGCCGTACGTGCTGCAATTTCAGCGGCGCTTCCCAACCGCGCGCAAAACGTCCCTGCGACGCAATCGGCCGCTCCACTCGCGGGAGTGCATCCATTCTCGAGCACTGATTTGACCGTGCACCGCCCTCCCGTTTGACTGCTTGAATCCGTTGAGCAGATAAGCGTTGAGCCGCACAACGCTGTCCCTTGCGCACACAAATCTGCGTTGGGCACACACTCATCGCCCACTCTCAACAATCGCGCACAGTTGTTAACGCACACGCGCAACTGGCCGAGCGGACAGATCCCGCCGCCGTCCATCAACCCGCCATCATTTGCCGCGCCACACGACGGCGGTGTTCGGTTCGACGTGGGTTGCACGCACACCGCTCCCATCGAAAGGCAAGCGAGCAGGATTACGCCTGCCCCCCCCTAAGCGTCAAAAATCGTACAACTCGCTCAATTCCCTGGTTATTCATTATCGCCCATCCTTCGAAAATACTTCCGGTGCATCTCCCGTCACCGTCGCGGTTCGGCGCAATCTCGCCGTGTGTTTTGAATTGGATCGCATGCTCTGTCCGCTGTCAACCGCCACCCACGACAATTTCGCGCAACTCGGGCGGATGCGACTACCGGCCTGTTGGCGGTGGCGGTGGTGGCGGTGGTGGCGGAGGCAACGCTTGTCCGTTCGCCGTTGGCGGTGGTGGCGGTGGTGGCGGAGCCGAAGTGATAGCGATGGGCTCCCCGGTCGAAACAGGCGCAATCGCGGGTGCCATGGGTTGGATGGCTGGCTGCACCGGGGGCACAAGCCCCGCACAATCGCCTGGCTGTGTCCCGTCACCGCACAGACCGATCGTCGCGCGTAGAGATTCGTTATACATAATCAACGCGCGCTCGCGCTCTTGCGCAGCAGTTCGACCAAAAATCACCTGGTCGAACGAAATCGTGATGCTGCCTGCCATCACCAGAGAATAACCGACAACCGCTAGCGGCACGTTGACACTGGGTCGCGTTGTAAGCCCGTAAGTCCCTAAGAACACGCCACCAATCATCGCGACAATCGCACCGATGTTCACGCCTGTGCGAATCGATTGAATCTCGCGTGCGCGCTCCATTGCCAGCCACGTTGCGGTGCCCCGGCCAATGGCCGGACGCATGTCGTCAATATCCTGCACCACCTGACCGTCGTTTAGCCGAATCCCCGCAAGCACTGGAATCACGACCAGCCCGCCGCGCCCATTGGAATACGTCTGCACCCGATGCTCTGCGTTGACCGCATGAAATCGCGCATAATATCCCTGTCGCTCACCCATCGACGCCGTAGGGCTGGGCGCCATGGGGATTTGTGCGTGCACAAGACAGCCTCCAACGAGACCGCTCAGCAACGCGAGCTTGGTCGTCCTGCTTGCTGCCATGGTCCACTGACTGAAGCGAGCCGAGTCCCGATTGTATAGCTTTAATAGCATGGTGACACCGGTCCTTGTGGGCGCGGCTCAGACACACGCTCGGGTTCAAGTCCTAGACTCTGTCGCAGCAGAGGATCGTACAGCGTAAGCCCTCGGTTGGTACGAGTTTGGATCTCCCAACCGGTCAACAAAAACGTGAGTGGAAACGCAATCATACCGACTCCAACACCCACTCCTCCGCCCACCATCAAGGGGACCGAAGACTGCCCCGCGCCCACCGCAAACGCTGTGGCTCCACCGACAACCAAGACCCCCGCCACAGTACCCAGAATCGCCCGCGTTGTCTGCGCTCTCTCCACGATCTCTGCACAGCGCGAGAGCTCACTGCCTGACGCGATGGCGGGCTCAATATCGCGAAGCGAGTGAATCTCCATACCATTTGCGAGAAATGCGCCCTGCATAGCGGGCGTAAACAAGGGTCCGTACGTTGCATCTCCACTCGCTTGCACGTGTACGAGCTGCACGGGTCTAAAGTCGTTGTAGTAGCTCACACGCGCCTGTCGTGGAGCGGTCAAGCTTGGCGCAGCAGGCACGGGACCCTGCATGTGAGAATAGCAACCGACTGACACCTGACTCACACACAGCAATGCCGCCGTGAGGGGTGTTGTTTGTATCGCCCACCGCTTTTTCATGGGCTGAATGTTCGCGCGAATTGCCCCAAAATTCAACGGATGACTTAGCGATTCGCATGCATTTGCGGCAGAGCCGAATCCACACAAGCGCTGAACTAAGTCTTCGCTTTTTGCTCAACCCGCAGCGCGCTAATTTCAGCCCGCGACGGATTCACCCGCACAAACCCGTGGTCCGCGTCGACGAGCAACAGCTCCCCCTCGGCCACCCAGCGAAACAGTCCCGCCACAGACGCCACCGCTGGGACACCCAGCAGCGTTAGAAGCATCTTGGCTCCAGAGGTCGCCACGCTCTCGCTCAGCACCACAGCGCTCACGTCCGAACGCGCGGTAACCAACAAATCAAGCGTGGTCAACCGATCACCCACCAGCACCGCGCCACGCGAAATCACCGCGCGACGGTCTACCGAGCAGAGCATCGCGAGCGCCTCACACACATCCGAAAGCTCTCTTGCGCGATCGATAAGAAACGGCTCTTTAGACCTCGCCGCATCACGTGCGACCTCTGAGGCCACACGCTGCAAAGCCGATGAGAGCCCATCGCCCTCTGCCACAATCTCAAGCGTGCGTTCACCCAGCCGTCCGTCTTCTAAAATCGCCTGCGCCATGATCAACTGCTGCACATCGAGCTTGGCCGCAAGCCCGCGGGTCACCAGCTCTTGCAATGTTGTCTGGGCCTGTGTGATCGCCTGCTCAAGCGCACGTTTGCTCTCTTTTTTTGCTAGTGCTTTATCCGCCGGGGCTTTGCTTGTGGGTCGACGAAGGGCAGTCACTGTGCCCACCGCACGACCCGGGACCACTGAGCGGCCCGGAAGTGTGACGCGTCGTGTTCCGCCCGCGGGTGTTGCTCGTCGCTCGCCCTGAAGGGCCTCTCGCAAATGTGCGCGCTCAATGGCTGCCGCAATCGGCGCCGTCACCGCAGCGGCCAGCTCAATCTCGGCCTGCTCAAACCCCTGTCCCTCTGCGCGCTGCAGCACCAGCGCCCCCAGCGGCCCACTCGCCCCCACCACCGGAACGGCCAAAAACACCGGATACTTCTCCTCCCCCAGCCCCGGAAAATGCCTATACCCCTGGTGCGTACTCGCGCTCGCCGTCGACACCGGTCGCATGTACTCAACCGCGAGCCCAGTGATCCCCTCGCCAACCGTGAGCCGCACTTCGCCCAACGCCGAGCTATGAAAACCCACGTTGCCGCGCATCACAAGATCATCGCCCTCAAGCAAGTACACCGAGCACACATCCACGCCCAGAATGTTTGAGATCTTCTTGGGCAGCTCATCAAGCGATGTGCTCAACGGGCAGGGCTTCGCCGCAAACGCGACGAGCTCTAACACCGCATCAAGTCTGCCGGTCCCACCGCGACTGTGAATGTGTACCGAACGATTTGTATTCATGAGGTCTTGCTCTACAGCTGATTGTCGCGCTTCTCAACGACCGCTCCAACGCGATCTACGGCCAACACAAGCGCACGTCCAGTCAATCCCGCATCACGTCCTGCGCTGCAAAATTCTTCACCAATCAACGCGGCGCTGTCGTGATCGTTGGCAAACGCTGCCACGGTCGACCCCGCGCCAGAGAGCCACGCCGCAAGCGCTCCCTTGCTATACGCTCGCTCAATCAACGACGGCAGCGCGGTGAATATCTTGCTTCGCTGCGGTTGATGCAACCGATCCTCAGCCGCCTCGCGAAGCACATCCATCCGTCCAGTGGCTAAGCCCGCGAGCATCAACGCGACACGACTGAGGTTAAACACCGCATCGTGTAGCGGGACGGTCCGAGGCAGCACCGCGCGTGCCTCTTGGGTCGGCATTCGAAAGTTTGAAATGTACACCACGACCGTGGGCAACATTGGGATCACCTGATCAAAGCTCACCCTGTGCAC
>JANNCG010000944.1:0-2542 GCA_031386385.1 Myxococcales bacterium | reverse complement strand
GCTCAACCAGACGCAAAACGCCCTCGGTCAGGCGCAAAACACCATCGCGCAGCAGCAAGCGATGCTGCAACAATATGGTATTCAAGCCCCCACTTCGCGTGGCGCAAAACCAGGTGCAGCCATTGCGATTATCGTTGGCATCGCCGGGCTGCTCGTCATCATGGGGGCGGGTGTGGCATTTTTTATGGTGTCTCGGTCACAGGTTGAGAGCACTCCTCCCTCGTACCCACGAACCGAGCCCATCCAAACCGAGTCACCGCAGTCCACGCCGCCGAGCGTTCCGATACCACCGGTAGCGCCGACCGCAACTCCGCAAAACTAGTCTCGCCACAAAGTCCCCACTTCGCTCTTTTCAAAGTCCCCTTTTCCTTGCTGCGAAGGAAAAGGGGATTTAGGGGATAAGGTCAATTGCGCGGGGTCGCGACAAGCAGCGTCTACGCTGCGAAGATCGCGACGACGGAGCGACCGCCGTTGAACGAAGTGAAACGCCGGACGCGCAGTCGATCCGCGCAATTCGCAAACATAACTAAACTTATATAATGAGCACGCATACACGCACCGAAGGTGCTTGCGTGCGAGGGTCACGCAGGGCGCACGGGGTGGCCAGGGTGCACTGAGCGAGGGTAAACCCCGGAGGGCACAATGCGCTCTGGCCCTATGGGACCTATGACACTTCGCGTAGCGAAGTGCTCCCCGTAGAAAATACAGTGGTGAACCCGCTTGCAGTGAGCAGTGAGCCGTGAGCGATGGCGCCGTGGGTAGCGGTCTTACGGAGACAGCCGAAATGGAGAGAACCGCGTTTGGGTCAGCAGAACAAAGGAGATGGCAAAGCCAGCCAACAAGGCAGCCATGGTCAACAGAGTCATACGATGCCTCCGTTGACGGTCGAGCCTCTCTGATTCCTCGGTCACGGGCGTTGGATACTGAATCCCGGACTCCTGCACCATGGATTGCTCGGGTGTTTGGCTGATCGAATCTTGTGCTTGCTTGAGCTGTGCTTTGAGCTCGTCGTTTTGCGATTGAAGCGATTCTTTTGCGGCGATGGCAGCATCAAGCTCATCACGGTAGCCAGCGGACATGGTGGTGCTCCTTCGGTTGGCAGACAGCGCCTTGTGTACCACGACGAGAATGGTGGTGTTGAGTTTGAAAAAGCAAGGGGAGCCAAAGCCCACTGAAGACCTCACACCACGGGCAACTCAATCCGCAGCACCGCGCCCGGCCTGCCGTCATCGCGATCCATCGCTCGCACATTGCCACCCGCCTGCTCAACAAGCGAAGCGCAAATCGCCAAGCCCAACCCCGTGCCTTGACCCGCGGGCTTGGTGGTAAAAAACGGCTCAAATACCTGGCCTTTCAGCTTGTCATCAATGCCATCGCCATCATCCTGCACCTCGATAAAAACCCGCGCTGTCCCCGCGACGGCCTTCACGCGAAGCACGATGTTGCCACCATTGGATGCCTCGCCCTCTGCACCAGCCTTCGCACTTGAGCGAATCGCATCGGCCGCATTCAGCACCAAGTTAAGAAGCACCTGCACCAGTCGATCGCTCGCGAGCGTCACGCGCACACCCACTGCCTGCTGATCAACTTTGAGCGCCACGTCCTTCATCGATTTTTGCGGCTCAAGCAACCGTCGCACCTGCTCAATCGCCTCGTGCACATCCCCGGGCTCTTGGTCCGCGCTCTCCGCTTGAGGCTTGGCCCGCGCATAGTCGAGCAGCTCGCGCACGGTGCGGTGAATGCGGTCCGCTTCTTTCGCAATTCGCTGCGAAAAATCACGCACTTCGCTCTCTTCCATCCCGCCATCTTTCATCACATCCGCCAGGCCCACGATCGCCGCCAGCGGGTTGCCCACCTCGTGCGCGATCCCTGCAGACAACCGACCAACCACGGCGAGTCGCTCTGAGCGCACCAACTGTGACTGCGCTTCTTGAAGCTCGCGCTGTGCTTTCTCGAGCTCAGTCACGCGCGCTTTCAGCTCTGCCTCGTGCGCACCTAAGTCCTCGGCCATCGCGTTGAAGGCCACCGCCGCACGAGCGATCTCCATTGATCCTTCCGGCTTTGCTCGCACTTCTCTCGACCCCTTGGCCACACGCTCGGCTGCGCGGGTGAGCGCCTCAAGAGGCCGCACCGCATAACGAGTAAGCAATGCGTAAAGCACAAACAACGCCGTGGCCGACGCGACCAGCGTGTACAGCAACACTCCCGCTACAAGCCCGCGCTCAGACGCCGTCTGCCCCAACGAGACCTCCGCCACCATCGCGCCACCCGACGGAATCGCCGTCACCAAGTACAGCGTGTGCCCCGTCTCTTCTTGCGTGTCCACAAAGGGTGCCCGCGGAAGACGGTGAATGAGTGATCCTGCGTGGGCAAGTGAATTTCCACGTGGATCGAGGACGGTGACCGCGGTGAGAGCCCCCTCTCCAACGGTGTCTGTGACCAACGGTTCAAGCGATGAGCGCTCTTGTGGAAGCATCGCCACCTGCCCCGCCACCGCGCGCACCAACGTCACCGCCGCGCGCTTTCGCACAGACCGTGACGC
>JANNCG010000932.1:0-9550 GCA_031386385.1 Myxococcales bacterium | reverse complement strand
ACTCAACCCACCCCAGAGGTGTCTCCATGATCCGCTCACGTTCTTCACTCATCCATCACACAACATCCGTAGCCCTTGTCCTTGGCGGCGTCCTTACGGTTCAATATTTAACGAGCGGCGAGATCCAAGCGCAGTCATTTGTGCGCCGAACTGTGACCGCGGGAAACAACATCACCGGCCTAGAGATGGCCATTGAGGGACCGCAGCGTGGTATTCGCGGAGGAAGAATTCAGTGGCAACTGGCGGCTCAGCAAGTCACTGGTTTGTCGGGTCTGCACGTGTCGCCACGAACGCGTATTCGTGTGCTGTGCTCGCTGGTTCGAGACCGTGCGATGGCCGAGGCGACAACTGATGATATGGGGCGAGTCGAGATCGGATTTGTGATCCCCGAGGACGCTCCTGATCAGTTTCACGTGGTATTTGAGGCAATTTCGACAAACAACATCCGTCGCCAGTTCGACCTCGATGTGAACGTCTCCGCCTCAAGAAACCTCACCCTCAACATTGATCGATCGCAAATCCGTCCAGGCGCGCAAATCCACGGCTGGGGTCAACTGACATCGAGAATCGATGGGCATGCGATTGCAAACGCGCCCGTCAACGTGATGCTTGTGGATAGCAGCCAACGCCCTGTGGCGACTCGTTGGACTGGAACAACGGACGCCAACGGAATGTACTGGCACGACTTTACGCTCCCGCGCTTTGATGTGTCGGCGTACAGCATGACCGTGACGCACGTGTCTGGGACGGAGTCCTTTTCGGCACAACGGCAGGTGAACGCCACGGTTCCCAGCGTCCCAGTGATGATCGTGCGCGCGATGCCGGAGCAGAGCATGGTGGCGCCGTCTCAGCGCGTTCGTGTTCTTATCTCTGTGCGCACGCCAGACGGACGCCCTGTAGCCGATGCAATTGTTCGCTCTGGACGCATGCCCCGAACGCTGCTGACACCACGCAATGAGCAACCTTCGGTTCGCACCGGTCTCAATGGCGTTGCGATGTTCGACTTCGTGGCTCCATCCTCTGCCGGGCCGATCGACGTGCCGATTGATGTGCACGCAACGCGCGCGGGGATTGGTGATGCCAACGCCAACACATCGGTGCGCGTCGCGAGCGCGCGTCTGTTCGCAGCTGCATCTGTTGAGGGCGGGTACTTAACGCAAGGGCTCCCCGGCAAAGTGTATGCGCGAGTGATGCGCACTGACGGTAGTCCGGCCAGCGCTGGAGTGACGGTACGCATCACCGGTCCAAGACTTGGTCGCGGAGTCACTGCGACGACGGACGCAGACGGAGTGGCAACGCTGGATGTCGCGCTCGCCAACCCCGCCATTGCGCGACCGCGGGCTGCGCGACGACCGACAACCCCAGCTGCCGAAGGAGACGAAGAGCAGACAGAGACGCCAGAAGAAGACCTCCCACTCGACAACTGTGGCGGAACCACTTCAACCGCATTTTCACTGGCAATAAACGAGGGTCCAGTGCAAGGCTCTGCCGAGGGTTGCCTTGGGATTGAACCCGACGCCACCATTCGCCCGCGCGTTCGTGAAGGCGTCGTGGTTGCGCCCAACACAGACCTTCATGTCACGTTGAGCAAACTGCCAAACATCGCTCGAACGCCTGTGCAAGTCGCGCTTCTCGCGCGGGATGGTGGCTCGTACGCGCCGCTGACAGCGGTCGTTATCGCAGCGAATGCGACCGAGGCGACCCTTCACATTCCACCCGACGCCCACGGAATGCTCATCGTGCGCGCGCGTCCACTTTGGGGCGAGCTCTCTCAGCCCGTCCTAGGCGGCTCCACTGCCGTTTGGGTGCAGCGCGGCGCGCGTGTTGCTCTCTCTATCTCAGAGGCGAGCGAGTCCAGCGTGCAGGTTCGGCTAAGCAATACCAACTCCATGCCGATGATGTTTGCGGTCGTCCCGCGTGAAGACTCGGCTTCGCTCCTCTCGCAGCTCAGCGAGTCGGACTCAACACGCGTGTTGGGAGACCTTCGAGTCCCATTTGCGCAGGCTGGCGCCGCGATATTGTCCGGCGCGATGTTCGCTCGCATGATCCGTGACGAGGGCGTTCAGGGTGTGCTTCGAGGCACTCGGATGATCGATCTTCCTGCGCCATCAAACCCAGGCGAGTGGGGCAACCTTCGCGATCCATATCGCTCGGCCGCGCGCTTTATTGAAGGCCGTCTAGCGTTGATTTTTCAGAGCATCGAGCAGCACGTCGCAACAAAAATTCGTACCGCTCGGGCGGACGTGGGGCAACGTGTCGGTGGTCGATGGGAGTTTAATCGCGAAATTTTCGATGCGCTCACACAGAGCGCGGATGGTGCTGACTCCTCAGGCGGCGCACGCAACCTGGGTGGCGGTCCACTCAACATCCAAGACCTTCAGCGGCTCGACTCAGCGTTTACGTTTGATAACGTCGCAAGACGGCTCACGCGACAACGAATGTTTATCCTCCTCGTGGGGTTGCGACAATTCGCCGCGCAAAGAGCGCTCGATTTGCGTTGGTCTTGGCGTGGAGATCCCACCGCTTGGCTACGTCAAATGGCCGCGAATGACGGAGAGTTCACCATTGAAGACAGCTCCACCGGTGAGTCCAGAACCATTGATGCCGATGCCATGGTGGACGGCTGGGGCAACCCATTTGCGCTCCGTCCCGCTCCCGGCGGACGCAGTCGCTTTGGTTTTTTGTCACCGGTAGCGGGGTTTGACCTGGTAAGCGCAGGTCCCGATGAGCGCATGGGAACCGTCGACGACATCGTTGATCCCTTTGCTCGCGTTTTGCCCTCTGGTGGCGCCTATGCCCGCGCGATGAACGAGGATGGTCTGGTCGCACGCCTGCGGGGCGTCGAGCTTGGCCGCGCCACGATCGCGCGGTTGGTGGGGGTGTTTGAGGCCTCGGCTTCGTATGAAGAAGGTGAAGAAGAGGGCGCGTCTGAGAGCATCCAAGCGGGCCCCGATTGGACGGCGATTCCATCCAAACTTGTCATCGATCCGTTTGCCCTCTCGCTGTTGCGGCCGGCCAACTCTGCTGCGTCGTTTGTCCGCGTGGGCGCGTCTGTGACCAGCGAGACTTCGGTGCCCGTCGCTCTGGATGACGAGCCAAGAGCGTGGATGGCAATCGCTCACGGCTACGACAGCAACGGTACCTCAGTGTTCAACTCCCGCGTATTTATGGCTGGAAAACCAGTCTTGATCACACTCCCGATCGCGCCGCAACCCAACGAACTACGCCCCACGGTCGCCCGAGTTCGCGTCGGTGAACCTCTTGTGGTCACCGCCATGATCACAAATTTGTCTGCAAATGACCGGCAGTTCGCTGTCGTCGCAGAGGGCGAAGGAGCGATCTCTGTGCAAGCCCCATCCACGCTCGCTATCCCGGCGGGACAAAGCGCACCCGTGGAGTTGAGGATTTCTGCAAGCGCCGCAGGAGCGGGTGCAGTGCGACTCTCAGTACGCGAAGGGCAAGCCGTCATGCGGAGCGTTCGCGCACCGCTGGTGGCAGACTTTGGTGGTCTCGCACTTCGCCAAGACGCCATGGGTCTTCTGCAAAATGGGACGCTCACGCTTCGCGAGACAATTCCGTCCAACATTCGTGGCGCGACTGAGCGACTTGTACTCCTGGCGCCCAGCGCCATCGCAGACGATCCAGAGCTTGATCGTGTTCGTCGTACGGACCCGGCCATTATCGCGTGGGCCTACACTCTGGCAGGTCGTCCTTTGCCTCAGGCGCTGGCAGATTCACTTCTGCACGCGACGGATAATTACGGTCAGGTCAACGGTGATCCACGCGGCCGATCCTCCAATGCCGCTCAGGCCCTCTCGGCTGCGTGTGCTGTGATTGCGTGGGCCGCCGCTGACGAAGATGACACCGCATCGCACAGCGCACTGACTCGCGCGCGCTCGCGGTTTAGCGCGTATGCCGGAGCAGGGTTTGCCGACACTGACGCCACTGCGGGACAACTTCGCTTGGCTGCAGCGACCATCGCGGCCCTTGCGACAGGGGCTCCGGCAATGGATGGCCGCGAGGGTTACGACCCCCTCGAAGCGTACATCGCGCAGGCAAGCGCTCGACTGCACGCAGTGCGTGATGCCTACTCAGCGCAGCCGACTATTTTGGCCCGGGCTGCAGCGGCGCTGCTGTTGCTTGATCCCACCGATCCGCGCGCTCGTGCCATTTATGAACGCGCTAAACGAGCGGTCGTTGACGGAGGTGTTCGCGGCTCACTCGTCGGAGCAGGCGAAGGACGAACCCGCATGGAAGAGGTCCTCGCGGCCAGCGCTGCGATGGCCATCGCGGCACAACAGCGAGGCGACATGGTACTCGCCCAGTCTCTGGCGCGAGGTGTTGCGCTGCGTGGACATCTGGCGATGCGCGCTGGAGGCGAAGTGGCATTTTGGCTCCTCGCCAATGGCGCTTTCGGCGTCCTCGGCCTGGACTCTCCGCAGACCGCTGCGATAACCATCGACGGAGCTCGTCGAGAAGTCACGCTGAGCGATGGCCGAGCGTTGGTGGCGATCCCATCAACGCCCGGGCTCGGCGCAGAACGCACAGTGTTGATCGAGACTCCGAATCGGCTACCGTTGCTCGCTCGGTGGGAGCTCATCTATGACGCTTCGTCAGTGACTCGGTCCGACGCTCCCGTCACCCTGCGAATTGTCGGCGATCCTGGATTTGCCGGTGAGCGAGCCGCCCTTGAACTCACCGTGCAGAACAACCAAAACACCGCGCTTGAGCGCTTAGCACTTGAGCTCCAGTTGCCTGCGGGCACGGGTTTGGGCGCGGAGCTTCTCGCAGCGATGCGTGGCGCGGGCAATCTCACGAGTGTTGAACTTCGTGACGGCGGTCTGCTCACGATGGTTGTGGGGGGCATCGCCGCCAATCAGTCCATCACCATTCCGCTGCCACTGCGTTGGCTCTCGCAGGGCACCATCTCTGGTCTTGGAACCGTTGCCTATCTGCAAGACCGTCCCACTCGAATGACAGTCCTGCCGCCGCGAGAGATCATCTTGCGCGAGCGCCCCCCTGTACAAGCCCAAAGCCCTGCTCAAGCCGCAGCGACGGCCGCACAAGAGGCGGCAAACGCCGCTCATTTTCGTTAGCACAACGCTGCGAAGTCCAGCGTTTTAGGCTCAAGTGTGAGGGCAATTCTCAGCGGGTACAGCGGCCAATTGAGTGCTGTTTTTTTGGCACCAATAGAATACCCTGACACCCATGCGAACAAAGCAAGGCAGTTGTGGTCGCTGGTGGTCATTGGCGCTCACACTTGGGCTCTGTCTGTCTTCAACGGGCTCTACCATTTTGTACGCCCCCGCCGTCGAGGCAACAACTGTCGTCGCCGTCACAGTTGAACAACTTACTTCCCAGTCCGATGTCGTCCTTGTGGCTCGTGTGGGTACCTCCCACTCTCAGTGGCGTGGAAGAGTGATCACCACCGACGTGGACCTGGTTGTGAATCACTCCCTCAAGGGAGGGTTGCTTCCGGGTGCGCACCTCACGTTGCGACTCCCCGGCGGCGACGTAGGCAACATCTCGCAAGTCCTTCATGGAGCGCCGAGCGTGCAACAAGACGAGACGGTGGTGGTCTTTTTGCGTCGTGCACCCGAAGCGAATATTCCTGTATTTTACCTCACGCATTTGACCGCATCAGTGCTCCGCACCTCGATCGCGCCCGGACAAGGGACCGTCTTGGTCCAACCGTCCGCCGAGGGCATGACTCTCTCTTCACCGATCGGGGGCAACGCCTCTGCCCGTACAATCATGACACGTGCAGGCGTCTCACTCGAGCAGTTCGCGGCGTCCATTCGGAGCGCCCGTTGAGCACGCTTTTGCGCAATCGAGCCGCAATTTTTGGTGCGCTACTGAGTCTCGCGGCAAGCGCCTTGACGATGAGCTCCGCCGCCGAAGCGTACTGCCGGAGCACGACCGTCCGCCCGCGAATGCCTGGGGACTGCTCAATGAGCGGCAGCGGGTTGATCTGGTGTTCGCAGTGCAACGGATTTTCGATCCACAGCAGCGGCTCACCAGAGATCGACATCGCAGACATTCGTGCTGCGGTGACAACGGCCGCAGCGGCTTGGGGTCAGGTGGACTGCGACGGAGCCGGGACAACGCCCACCTTTGCATTTCAGCTCATCGGAGACACGACCGCCCCCTCGGGATACCTCTCGGGCGGCGCAAACGCGAATACGGTGTCCTTTAATACGCTCTGGCGCATGGATGCCAATCATCAAAGTCAGGTCATCGCGATCACACTTACGACGTTTAACAATCAAACCGGCGAGATGCTCGACGCCGACATCGAGATGAACCAGCGGAGCGATCAGAACCCGAATGGTTTTCACTTCGTCACTGACGCACCGACACCCGACGACGCCGACCTAGGGACCATTATTCGCCACGAGATGGGCCACGCGTTGGGCTTGGGCCATGCCGACGAGCCCGCTTCAATCATGTACTTCTCTGCCGGACGGGGCGAGGTGAGAACCATCACCGCAGACGACGTCGATGGCCTCTGTCATGCCTACGGCCCAGCCCCCGATGTTCCGAGACCCAACCGGGCCTGTGACTCAGTGACACCTGTCATCGCGACCAGCGACTGTGTCGGACGGATGCCCACACCCTATGGTGGATACTCGCCTGACCAGTACGGTGGCCGCGTGGTCGGAGGCTGTTCGATTACACCGCCAAAACCTCCTCGCTCAACACCAGGCTTCTTGCTGTCTATCGCCGCGATTACGTTGA
Organism: Myxococcales bacterium; assembly: GCA_031386385.1. Classification (GTDB taxonomy): domain Bacteria; phylum Myxococcota_A; class Polyangia; order Polyangiales; genus JANNCG01. The sequence goes on along the minus strand of JANNCG010000932.1, from coordinate 2,812 downwards.
CGACCCTGGTCTTCAACACGCGCCGCGGCCTCGCGCAACGCCAGCAGTCATAGGCTGATCGAGTAGCCTACCGTGTTCACAGTGGCTGGCGAAGGGGGAAGCCTGTTTGTGTGAGGTTGGCTAATTTCTACAGTAGTTTCAACAACTGAGAGTTCCCGTCGTTCTCAGTTGGGTGGCTACTCATCGTTGGTACGCCCGGTGCTTAGTTCATCTTCCCGAGAGCAGCGCACGATCTGCCCTCAGGAGCACTCGGCAAATACCATGGCACCATCCACATCCTCTTCGACTCAACTTTCGGACACCGAACTTCTCGCGTTGGTACTGACACACAATGATGGTGCGTGGCGCGAGTTTGTCCGTCGTTTTGATCGTTTGGTATGGCGCTGTGTGGCAAAAGTCACCGCCCGTTTTGCCACTGTTCTCACTCCCGAGGATGTGCGCGAAGTGCACGCCAACTTCTACACAACCTTGCTTGCTAACAACATGCGCAAGCTTCGCATGTTCGAACCAAAACGCGGCAACCGCCTCGGAACCTGGATCGGCATGATCGCCATCAACTGCGCATGGGACTACCTTCGCACCCTTACCCGGACCCCAACGGGCGAGTCGATCAGCGCCATCGACAACCACGAGACCGTGACGCCAGATCCGTTTGAGTGTGCTGCGCAAAAGGAGCAATGCTCGAAGGTCGAGCGCTTGCTTGAGACGTTTTCGTCCAAAGACCGCACGTTTGTTCTTTTGTATTTTGTCGAGAGCCGCTCGCCCGAAGAGATCGCAGATGAGATGGGGATCAGCGTCAAGACGGTGTACTCAAAGAAGCACAAGATTCGCACTCGGCTTGAGCGCATGATGCTCGACGAGGGGCTGTCGCTCGCGGCTTAATACTGCGCACGCGCGCATGTCAACGTTGTCACTTGGGATGTCAACGTTGTCACAAACGCGCGCCGAGAGTGCACAGCCTCGTGTAGTCTCCAAGAGGTGACAACGCCAATTGTGTACTCGCGCAATCGAACCGCGAGAATCGTTGAACAGGCCAACACACTCTATGTCCTCGACGCCCGTGAGACCCTCTCTCGACTCGATGACGACTCTGCGGCCCTTGCGCGCGCGGTGCTGAAGCTGCTTGAGGTTCCACACTCGCGAGAGCAGCTGTTTGTCGCGCTCGAGAAACTGGTGGGAGGTCCTGTCGAGCCCGCGAAAGTGGTCGACGATCTGCTGGTGTTTTTTCAGCACTCCGGCGCGATTCACACGCACCCGTCGACTCGTGGGTTGGTCGATGACACGAGCAAGCTTCGTCCGGGACTTCGTGTGTTATTGGGGATCACCGGCGCTGTGCAGACCATGCATACGCCTACACTTGTGTCGATGTTGCAAGCAGACGGTCACACCGTGCGCGTTGTGATGACCGCCAAGGCGCGCAAGTTTGTCCGTGAGGCATCGCTTGAAGCGCTCACGCACCACTCTGTGATCCACTCGCTTTGGAGCGGACGCGCCGACGCCCCAGCACCGCACATTCAACTCGCAGAGTGGGCCGACGTGATGATCATTGCCCCGGCGAGCGCGAGTACTCTCGCACGCATCGCAAAGGGCTCTTGCATGGATCCCGTGAGCGCTACCGCAGTCGCAACGCGAGCGCCCGTCTTGCTAGCTCCCTCGATGAATGAGGCGATGTTCGACGCACCTTCGGTGCAGCGCAACTTGGATCAACTCAGGGACGATGGCTTCTTGATTGTGCACCCCATGACTGGGCACGAGGTCGCGGCAGGACCGCAAGATCGCATCGCCATGGGCGGTGTGATGGCCGGACCCAGTGAAATCGTTCGTATCCTGCGCGCGTTATGTGCCAGCCACCTCACGCGAAGAGACAAGCTCGCGACTGCGCTGACTGCAGAGCTTGCACAGTGGGCGCCACGCTACGGCGATCCCAGAGAGAGCCGACCCTGGGACAGCGACACGCTAGATGATGGCTTGCTTGAGCTTGTGAATACACACTGCTCAACGTCCACCGATCGCGTTCTCGACCTCGGCTGCGGAACTGGCCTTCTCCCAAGCACCCTCGCTGCTCGAGGTCACACAGTGGTGGCCATTGATGGAGCTCGCTCTGCGATCGACCTCGCTGCTCAGCGCCCCAACGCCAACCGCGTTCAGTGGATCTGCGCCAACGCGCTCAACGTCGTGGTCCCGGGTGAGTTTGCCGTCGTCCACGACCGCGCGTTTTTGCACGTACTGCCCCACTACGCGCACGCTCTGTACGCCGAGCGCGTGGCGCGATGGGTGCAGCAAAACGGCGCACTCGTTCTCACAGCGCACTGCGATTCGACAAGCGAATCGTTGGGCACTTGTCGCTTTACCACCCCCGCAATTCGAGCGCTCTTCAAGCGTTGGTTCACGGTTGAGAGTGCACAAGAGTGCGCGATGCAGACACCCGCTGGAGAAGCGATTGCTGCACGCCGTTATGTGCTGATTCGCAACGCCACCCGATAGCTCGGTTGGGGCGCTACGAGCGAGCTAAACCCTTACGGGCAGTTCCATTGCAGACGCATGCTGCGCAACACTGGGGATGCGACTGGCATTGCGGTTGGGTTGAAGACCACCGTCACGCGAGCGTGGCGACGTGGTGCGATCATCGCTGCTGCGAGTACGTTGCGCACGGATGCAGGCGACATGTCTGCGGGCGAGATGGCTACTTGCACAGGTGTTGCTGCGCCCAAGCCTGCGAAGGTGTCTGCCGTTTGAAACGAGAACGAGAGTGTGGTGCCGGCCGGGGTGACGCCGTCGAAGGTCAACGTGTCCCAGTTCGGGTTTGCGCAGG
>JANNCG010000876.1:0-2324 GCA_031386385.1 Myxococcales bacterium | reverse complement strand
TCTTAACGCGCGTTAAGGAATTGGGGTCCACGGTGCAATCATCCCCCACCCAGCCCCAGTAGAAGCACCCATCGCAACGCCGTCTCGGTTGGTGTTTGCTCGCAGTACCCCACGGCGCCTGATTGAACGCTGCGCGATGCGATTTGTTTGTGGTTTTGCGAAAGCGAGAACGGGGCACAAAAGGCGTCCAAAAGGTTCGCATTCAGAGTGCGAGACAGGCGGGAGAGTAGCTGGTATTTGTGTGCTCGGCTTTTTCGGTAAGTCCCATTGGAGCCGCGACGAAGCCGACGTTGTTGCAGACAACACTGCAAACCGCGTTTGAAACACGCAGCAACTCCATTCGAAAGCTCGGTAAGGGCTCCAACCACAATAGGATCGTCCATGATAACAAGCTTCCGACGCCTCTGTCTCGCAGGGTGCACCACCCTCGCCGTGGCACTTCAAGGTTGCCCCGCACCAGCGCCTGTGAACGACGTTCCAAACGTGGACGTTGCAGACATCGACGCACGCAACCGCGATGTGCCAAACGCCATCAACGACGTGCCCAACTGTACCGGGACACAAGCCCGGTGCGGTGTTGCGTGTGTCGAGACACAGTCCGATCGAACCAACTGCGGGATGTGCGGCAATGCCTGCCCGATGGATCAAATGTGTGTTGCAGGCGTGTGTCGACTTGGCTGTCCGATGCCCAACACGATTTGTGGAGCAGGCGCGATGATGACCTGTGTGAACACTTCGAACGACGCAAGTCACTGCGGCGCGTGCGGCAACGCCTGTGTGGTTGCCAACGCGTCACCGTTCTGCGCAAGCGGCATGTGTGGCGTCGCTGGCTGCAACATCGGCTTCGGCAATTGCGACATGAACCCGGTCAACGGCTGCGAGACCGACACGACAACCACTGCCGCTCACTGCGGAAGGTGCGGCGACGCGTGCCCGGCGGTGGCAAATGGAGCTGCGACTTGCACCATGAGCGCTTGTGGTTTCACTTGCAACGCAGGCTTCGAGCGACTCGGCGCGCAGTGCATCGCAGCGGGAGCCTTCCCTCGTCCAATCCTTCCGCTTTCGCTGGGTAATGTCTCCCTCCGCCAACCAACGTTGCGCTGGACATTGCCCGCTAGAACTGACGGTGCGCTGGTAGACCTGTGCCGCGATCGAGCGTGTACGATGGTGATTGAGAGCACGCGAGTGGTTGGTACGTCCATGCGACCTGCAATGGCGTTGCCGGCGAACAGCGTGGTTTTTTGGCGACTTCGTGCAACGGTCGGGATGGCCACAAGTGCAAACTTTAGCCCAACCTGGCTCTTTCATGTCCCCGCGACAGACAACTCGGGCAATGTGGACACCAGCGCAAACGCACACCTTGACGTCAATGGCGACGGCTTTGACGACGTGGTCGTCGGGAGTATCCAAGCCAGTCCGGGCGGTCGTCTTCGTGCCGGGTCAGCAAGCGTTTTTCATGGCAGTGCGGGTGGGATCCCGATGGCGCCAGACAGAGTGCTAGAGGGTGCTGCGGTGTTCGACGGCTTCGGCTGGTCCGTAGCGAGTGCCGGGGATTTGAACGGCGATGGATTTGGTGATCTCGTCATTGGGGCCGCCTTGGCCTCTCCGGGCGGTCGTTCGAGGGCTGGGACAGCGAGCGTGTTTCATGGCAGTGCAGGTGGCGTCTCGATGGACCCGGCGAGAGTCTTCGAGGGTGTTGCGCCAAACGACGTCTTAGGCTGTTCCGTAGCGAGCGCAGGGGATGTGAACGGCGATGGATTTGGTGATCTTGTCATTGGGTCCCAAAATGCCTCTCCGGGCGGTCGTGAGTTCGCCGGGACAGCGAGCGTGTTTCATGGCAGTGCGGACGGCGTCCCGATGGCACCAGCGAGAGTCTTGGAGGGGGTTACTGGCCGCGACGCGTTCGGCGGGTCCGTCGCGAGTGCAGGGGATGTGAATGGCGATGGATTCGGTGATCTTGTCATTGGGGCTAGGTCAGCCTCTCCGGATGGTCGGTTATATAGAGGAACAGCGAGCGTTTTTCATGGGAGTGCCGGTGGGGTCTCGATCGCCCCGGCGAGAGTGTTGGAGGGTGTGGCCGAGGACGATCAATTCGGCAATTCCGTAGCGAGCGCGGGCGATGTGAACGGTGATGGATTCGGTGATCTAGTCATTGGGGCCTGGGGTGCCTCTCCGGGCGGGCGGAGGTATGCCGGTAGAGCGAGTGTGTTTCACGGCAGTGCAAGTGGAATCCCGATGGCCGCGGCAACAGTGCTTGACGGTGTTGTTGCGAACGACGCGTTCGGCTGGTCTGTTGCGAGCGCCGGGGATGTGAACGGCGATGG
>JANNCG010000345.1:0-12355 GCA_031386385.1 Myxococcales bacterium | reverse complement strand
GTCAGCGATCGGCTCAACGGAAACGCCGCGCTCGCTCAAAGCTTGACCCAACTGGCGCATTTCGCACGCGCTGCTCAGTGGGCAGAGGCTCTCAAAAAACACATTTCTGAAGCCATTTCACAGGGAATTCTCCAGGATCATCCCACCGTTGGCGCCTCAGAGCGCCCTTTGATCGCCTCGGTTATGGGGGCGGTGCTCTCGTCTGTCCTGCTTGAGAGGACCATCGACGAGGTCGTTGAGTCGCATCTGCACGTTGAGGTTCGATCGTCGGCCAACGACGACATTGAGCCATCGTGATGACCCCTCCGGGTTGGTGCTTCACGGCCTGGGGCTCAGTGCGGTAGCGTTCGACCCACTCTACCATGTCGCAATCGAACACATCCCCTGAAGTCGTAACAGCTGTCGCAGCATCACCTCAACGTCTCGCGGTCCTTGGGTCCGGAACCATGGGAGCAGGGATCGCTCAGATCGCGGCGATGGCTGGCGATCGCGTGACGCTCTTTGACGTAAGCGAGCAGCAGCTGCAAAAAGCCAAAAACGGAATCGCCGATTCGCTCGCAAAATTTGTGGCGAAAGGAAAACTGACCGATGCCCAGCGCACCGAAGTCCTCGCCCTGATTCGAACCTCCACCACGGTCGCCGACGCAGTGGCCGACGCCTCGGTTGTGATCGAAGCGGTGCCTGAAAAGATGGATCTCAAGCGAGCCCTCTTCGCGGAGGTGGACACGTACGCTCCCCCTGACACTTTGATCGCGAGCAACACCTCGTCGCTGTCCATCACTGAGCTTGCAACGGCGCTCAAGGACCACACACGAATGGTCGGTCTGCACTTTTTCAATCCCGTTCCGCTGATGGAGCTGCTTGAGGTTGTGCGGGGCATTCGAACGTCAGAGACGGTGCTGGACCGCGCGCTTGGCTTGGCGCAACGCTGGGGCAAGACCGCGATTGTTGTGAAGGATTTTCCAGGGTTTGCGACGTCACGCTTGGGCGTTGTCATTGGGGCTGAGGCCATGCGCATGCTCGAGCAGGGTGTTGCCAGCGCTGAAGACATCGACCGCGCGATGGAGCTTGGCTATCGGCACCCCATGGGACCGCTGCGACTCACGGATGTTGTGGGTCTGGACGTTCGCCTTGCGATTTTGGAGCACCTGCACAAAGAGCTGGGTGAGCAGTTTAGACCCCCGGCCATTTTGCGACAGATGGTTCGAGCGGGAAAGTTGGGCAAAAAGACCGGTGAGGGCTTCTATCGCTGGTAGTCTTGGTGTAGCAAACGGGAGTGAAAATTCTCGTCATCAACTGTGGCTCCACATCGGTAAAATACAACTTATACGAGATGGACACTGAAGCGGTCCTAGCTCGTGGCAGTGTTGAGCGTGTAGGCACTCCGCAGGCCACTCACTCGTTTAAGATCGGGATGGGGGCGAAGGTTCAAGAGGCACTTCCCGACGCTCTGAACCATCGCGCCGCGATTGATGCTGTGCTGGCTCGGCACACTGCGACCGGAGGGATCCTCGCAGATCGCTCAGAGATCAGCGCGGTGGGTCATCGCGTCGTTCATGGAGGAGAGAAGCTCTTGGCGCCCGCGCGAATCACCGATGAATTGAAGAAAATCATCGGCGAGTGCTCGGTATTTGCACCGCTTCACAACCCCGCCAACCTCAGCGGAATCGAAGCCGCACAGCTCGCTCTGCCTCAGGCCGCCCATGTCGCGGTCTTCGATACAGCGTTTCACGGCTCGCTGGCACCACACGCATATTTGTATGGCGTCCCGTATGAGCTGTATTTGCAGCAGAGCGTGCGACGCTATGGATTTCATGGTCCGAGCCATCAGTTTATGGCCGCGAGCGCGGCGGAGTTTTTAAAGACCGATCAGTCAAGGCTCAAGCTGGTGACGTGCCATTTGGGCGGCGGCGCAAGCGTGACCGCGATTGATGGAGGGCAGTCTGTGGACACCTCCATGGGTATGACTCCGCTTGAGGGGCTGTTGATGGGGACCCGCTCGGGCGACGTCGACCCTGCGCTGGGGCTGCTGCTCGCCAAGCGCGGTATGAGCCCTGAGCAAGTGGATGAGATGCTCAATAAGAAATCTGGACTGCTCGGGATCTCTGGTGTTTCAGCTGATTTTCGCGATGTCGAGAGCGCAGCGGCGCAGGGCAACGACCGCGCACGTCTCGCGATTGAGGTGTTTGTACACCGCGTGAAAAAATACATCGGGGCGTACTGTGCGATCCTCGGTGGGGCGGACGCGATTGTCTTCACTGGCGGGATTGGCGAGAATAGCGCGCGGGTCCGGCAGATGGTCTGCGACGCGATGCTCTATATGGGCGTCTCGCTTGATCCGACAAAAAACGAGCAGAGCAACGCTCGCGCGCAGGGCGGGGTGGATGACATCAGCGCCGCGCGTGCCCCCACCCGTGTGCTTGTGGTCGCAACGGACGAAGAGCGCATGATCGCGCGTGAGGTGGTTCGCACAATCGCTGGACCCACGGCGGCACGAACGCGGGTCACTGGAGGGACCATTCCCGTGGGAGTGTCGGTCAGGCACGTGCACTTGTCTCGGGCGGACTGTGACGTTTTGTTTGGGGTTGGGTACGACCTTGCGATGCGGCGCCCGGTGTCGCAGCCGGGACAGTTTGTGTGTCGCGAGACGGTTGATCTTGTGGGACCCAAGGGTGAGCTTAGTCGCGTGGCGATTATCAATCCCCTGCGAAAAGAGACGCAGATTGAGGTGTCGAAGACGGACGCGTTCACCCTCGGGGTGGCCGCACCGCTGCGCGAATCGGGCAAGTTGGATGGCACTCCGGGGATCACGCTTCGTGGTCCGGTGGGGACCGTCGCAGTGGCCAAGGGCGTGATCATGGCGCACCGCCACGTTCATATGAATCCCGCAGAGGCAACCAGCTTCGGCGTGAAGGACGGTGCGGTGATTCGTGTCCGGGTTGAAGGCGATCGCGAGACCGTGTTCGGCGATGTGCTCGTGCGCGTACGCGACGATTTCGCGCTCGATATGCATGTGGACACCGATGAGGCCAACGCCGCTGGGATTAACAACGACAGCGTTGTTGCGTTCGACGGCCGGCAAAATTGAGTTGATCGTTGCACTGGCGGTAGTTGTCGCAGCGGAGAGTGAAGTTCGTGCATACTCCCTGAATGCGCCAACCCTGTAGCCATCGACTCGACGGAAAAACAGTCTTTATCACCGGAGCCAACACCGGCATTGGGCGAAGCGCGGCGCTCGCGCTGGCAAGTCGTGGAGCGAAGGTGATGATCACCGCACGTACGATCGCCAAGGCCCAGCCGGTGATTGACGAGATCACTGCCGCGGGTGGAAAAGCGATCCCGTGGGCCCTTGAACTCAGTGACCTAGAGTCGGTGGCAAAGAGCGCGCAAGAGCTTTTAAAGACGGACTACAAGCTCGACTGTGTGATCTTAAATGCCGGCCTCGCGGGTCAGCCGGGGTTGACCAAGCAGGGCTTCGAGATCACCTTCGGTGTGAACCACCTCGCGCACTTTTTGCTAGGCGAATTGCTTATTCCCCGGATGCGAGAGTACAAAGGATCGCGGATTGTGGTGGTCGCGTCGGGCAACCACTATAAGGTTAAGACGTTAGACCTTACGCACGTGCATGAGCGCACCCGAACGGTCACCGGACTTGAGGAGTATGGGCTCTCGAAGCTCGGCAACGTGATGACCGCGTTTGATTGGGCCAAGCTCCACTCGGATGCTGGGTTGACTGCAGTTTCACTCAACCCTGGGCGCATCGCGACGGACATCTGGCGGAGGATCCCCAACCCATTTCGATGGCTATTTATGCAAACGATGCGCACGTCGGAGCAAGGCGCTTTCACCACGGTGCACTGCGCGGCGCTGAAAGAAAGCGAGCTTGAAACGGGGGCGTATTACAACGACTGTGCCGTTCGAGCCCCTAATCCGCTGGTCCTTGATGCCACCGCGCGCCAAACAATGCGCGATCGATCACTCGAATGGGTTGCGAAATATCGCTGAAAATTCAGCGATAAATCACTCATTCTATTACGGACGCACTTGAACGTTTACCACACCGGGGCCCACAACAGGAGGGCGTACAATCGGTGGGCAGTTGGGGTAGCAGCGTCCCAAGGTCGGAACCGTCGTGTTCACGGTCCCTCCTGCGTTGACGGTCGTTCCAGTGGTCTGCATGCGACCTCCAGCGTTTGCAGACGTACCCGTCATGGTGTTTACCACCACTCCGTTTTGTGGCTGAATTGCGACCGCTCCGCCCACATTCACGGCGTTGCCTGCGGGGACAACTTGTGCCCCCGCACCATTCACCACGACCGTCCCAGTGTTGACGGTGTTCGCTGGTCCAACCACGCGAACGCCGCCTGTGTTGACCGCGACGCCTGAGTTGACGACCTGACCGCTGGTTCCATTGACGACAACTGTGTTGCCGTTCATTGGGCGGCCCATGTTGTTGGTCATCACGCCAGTCGATCCGTTCGTGGTGATTCCGACGTTGCTGGTGGTACCCATCCCGGTGTTTGTTGCGGTGACGGTTCCGTTCATGGATCCGTTGGTCGCGCCCTGGTTCGTGCCCGTGATAACAACAGTGCTATTGCTGGGCTGCGCGACAGTCGTCCCGGTGTTGGTCGTCGTGGTCACAGTACCGCCGTAAACAGGCTGTGCTACAGGCATCCCGGTGTTGGTCGTCGTGGTCACACTGCCGCCGTAGACTGGCTGCGCGACAGGGAGCGAGTTTTGTGTCGAGGTGATCACAACGCTGCCTCCACTTGTGTTCGCAGTGGCATACGGACCTTGCACTGGCTGCGCGATGGGGCGCCAATAACCAGGATAATATTGTCCGTTAGTGTAAACGCCGTGCTGCCAAGTCGTTCCGCTTCGGGGCTCTTCCCAGTGGCCGTCGACGGCAACCCAGCCGCTGCCGTTCCAGTGGTTGTAGCCGTCGATCCAAATGGCGGTCGCTGATGGTTGCATCGGACGAGTGTTCTGGAGCTGTGTGTTCACCGTCACCTGCGAGGGGGGCGGCTGGCTCACCATGACCGCAGTGGGCATGGTTTCTTGGTAGACCGCTCCGTCACCGCGAACAGCGAAAAAACAACCAGGGGCAAATGCGATGGCCGACAACAGCGCGCCATGGAGAACAGTGAATTTCATAGGTACAGACTCCGTCTTAAAAACAACGCTTAAACAACGGCCGGCAAGCTATCACGCTTTCAGCCAAAGTGAGAGTGGGGGGTCGATCTCGCGTTCTTCTACTGGGGTTATACGGTCGCCGGCTCAAAATCATCCATGCTCACCCGAGAGTGGCCAATTTTGGCTAATTCGGGTGTAAATTCAGGCGCAATGCAGCTATCCGCCCCCCTCCGCGCGCTTCATTTTTTGGCCGCTCTTGCCGGCGCAGCCTCGCTTGCGGGGTGCAATCGCGCGCCGGCGACCGGCACCAGCGGACCGGGACCCGACATCCCGGTCAGCGCAACCAACTGCCCCCCGCCAGTCGAGTGCGCCGCCAGAACTTCTGGCGCACCCTGTGATCCCAACGGTCCCTCCTGCGCCGAAGGCAGCTCGACGCTCCCCGGAGCGCGATATCTGTCCTGTCGCAGGCAATCCAATGGGTGTGCCCAGTGGGGCCATCCGCAACGTGGCCCGCTCCCGCCACCAGAGTTGCACTCGTAGCGAAAGTCTACCTGTGCTCGCGCATAAGCCGCGTACGAGTTTCGACTAATATTATCCCGAGCATGTTTTTGCCCGTCCCGCTGCTTCCGCAACCCCAGTATTCGTCACGAGTTGTTTTCTCGACGAGCTTGGCGGGGGCAGTGGCGATCAACAACGCTGCGATCTCTGTGTGTTGCGTGAATTTCGCTAAGACAGCTTTTCGCATTACGTCGTCCTTCACTGTCTCCCAGTCACGCCGAAGCGGCAGCTTGCGACTGCGTCCCATCCGCGCCGCAATCGCTGGCGATTTCAGCTTTCGAATGTGCGCCTCGTGCTCTGTGCCCACAAACTTCATGGCCTGAAAATAATGCTCTGTTGTCGGCCACACAGCGCCGTCTAGCGTGATAGGATATGCTGCAAAATTGCTCATATATCCATGATCATCTGCAGTGCCATAAAAATAAATAGTGTCTTCGTCCGCCATAGTGAAACCTCTCCCTCTGCTGAGTTAGTTGCACGAAGATACTAAGTGGCGTTACCCGCGCTGTCGAGGGTCTCTTGGACGATTTGTGCGAGCGCAGAGCAGAGCGCGTCGCAGTCATTGGGCGTCTTGCTGCGCGCCATCGTGAGGCCGAGCTCTCTGGCCCAACCTTGTGCCTCGATGTCTAAGTCATAGAGGATCTCAACGTGATCCGAGTAAAAGCCAATCGGGACGACTAAGACCTGCGTCCGGTTGGCGCTCGCGGCAGCTTTGAGCGAGTCAAGAAGCGTAGGTCCAATCCAGGGTCCCTCGCTGGCACCCGCTGATTGATACGCGAAGGTGAACTCAGGAGTGCTCTCAAGCAGCTTGGCTCGGACGAGCTCAGAGGTCTTCTCTGCCGCCTGCGCGAGCAGTATGGCATAACGGTCGCCGGCGTCGATGACCTGCTGCGGGAGGCTGTGCGCAGTAAAAATAACCTGCAATTTTTCAGGCAAAAATGACTTGGACTGCTCGCTCACCCAAGACAATATCTGCGCCGCGAAGTATGCGATGAGCTGCGGGTGACAGTGGTACTCAGGGATCTGCAACAGCGGGACGCGGTCATTGACGACTCGCCGGACGGCACCGTGATAGAGCGAAAGCGAGTATGGGGTGAGTGGCAGTGAGACAAGCTGCGTACATCCCTCGGCGAGGGCGTGCTCGACCGCGCTCTCGATGGACGGGGCCGAGAGCCGCATGCCGACAAAGCCGCTGACTCCCACCCGGTCCGCGACGGCAGAGGCCTGTCGCAGCGTGATTTGCAGCAGTGGAGATGAGCCCCCAATGGCGCTGTACCTCTGGGTGACCTCGTGGATGAGCTCGGGGGAGGGTGGTCGTCCGCGTCGAATTCTCAGCAAAAATGCTGGAATCTCATCGAGGCTCTCAATCGATCCGTGCGCTGAAACGATGATGGCTGTGTTCATTAAATGGCTGGCTCTTTGCGTGCTTGGAAAAGGCTAAAAATTGAGTACAGTGCGGTCCTCGTGTCTGAAAATAATCGTCCCAAAACCATTCTCTGTGTTTCGAGTTTTTTCAAAGGCAATCGATTTATCCAGCAGTGCAAACGCATGGGTCTTCGAGTTGTCCTGCTGACCGTCGAGGGTATTCTGAAAGAGCCCTGGGCGCGCGAGTCGATCGACGAGATCTTCGCGATGCCGAACTTTCAAGATCGTCGCGCGGTCATCAACGCGATTGCGTTTTTGGCTCGCACACGCAAGTTTGACCGCATCGCCCCGCTGGACGATTTTGATGTCGAGCTTGTGGCTCACCTTCGCGAGCATATGCGCATCCCTGGGATGGGAGATACCACTGCGAGGTACTTTCGCGACAAACTTGCGATGCGCGCCCGCGCTAAGGACCGAGGTATTTTGGTCCCTGAGTTTGTGCATATCCTGACGCATGATGATATTCGCAACTACCTGTCCAACGTCGAGGGGCCGTGGGTTTTGAAGCCTCGCAGCGAGGCGTCGAGCGTTGGGATTAAGAAGATTAAAAAGGCTGAAGAGCTGTGGCCTATTCTGGATACGCTGGGCGATCAACAGAGTTACTACCTCTTGGAGAAGATGATTCCGGGGGATTGTTATCATGTGGACTCGGTGATCTGGGACCGCAACGTCGTGTTTGCGGAGGCGAGCAAGTACCGCCGCCCGATGCTTGAGGTCTCACACGAAGGAGGGATCTTCGCCTCGCGTACTCTTGCGCGGGACTCGGACGAGGCCACGGGGCTTCGCGCGATCAACATGGATGTGATTCGAGAGTTCGGTCACGTTCGTGGTGTCGCCCACACGGAGTTTATTCGTAGCGCAAACGACGGCCGATTTTACTTTCTAGAGACCGCAGCCCGCGTGGGCGGAGCCGGGATCAGCGATTTGGTAGAGGCCGCAACGGGCGTGAATCTTTGGGAAGAATGGGCGAAGATTGAAGTATCACAAGGCGAGCTTCCGTACACACCACCGACACCCCGCAATGACTATGCGGGGATCGTTGTATCACTTACACGTGTTGAGCACCCAGACTCTTCTGGCTTCACCGATCCAGAGATTGTCTGGCGTATGAACGACAAGCCATGGCACATCGGGATGGTTGTGCGCTCACCAGATCCTGCGCGAATTGAAGCGCTGATTGAGTCGTACATTCCCCGGATTGAGCGGGACTTTCACGCTTCCGCGCCATCGCCGACACGACCCACCGCGTGAGGCGCTAAACCTATCGTTGTGGTCGCTTCGCGGAAAGGCGACGGCGACGCGACACAATCGCAACGACTGCAAAAAGTCCGGCGATGGACGAACCTGGAGCGCTTGAAGAGCCCACCGCGCGACAGCCGCACAGTCCCTTGGACGCTGGCGCTGGCGTTGCTCGCGGACGCTCATTGGGCGGAGGCGTCCACATGGGTGCGTTGGGATCAAACGTTGTGGGGGGTGGTCTGTTTGCCGGCGGGGCATTGCTTCGAGAAGAGCTGCTTGAGCTCGCAGCCCCACCGTCGGTGGCGGTCGTCGGAGCGCTCACGATTGAGCCATCCAGTCGTAGCTGAGCGATGGTGTTGTTGATCAGGGTGCGGGCTGCCGCAGCATCGCCGTCAGTCAGTGACGCGACGAGCTGTGCGTGACCCACTTCGGTCGGAAACACCGCAATCCCTTGGTCGATTCGAAGCTGTCCGCCACCGGGACCCGGGTTCGCTGCGGACGCGTGAACGCCCATGTACCAGCCATGGGTTCCGGCGCCGTCGACCGCAACGGGCTCGTCCATGGTGACAGTGCCACCCACCCGAGCGATGGCACCGCGAAGCGACGCGACGAAGAAGTCCGCCGCTACGCGGGCGTCTGCGGCTGTTCGAACGGGCAGGCGGGACTCGAGTACTTCAACCTGCGAAGCCTCGCCCTGCATGCACAACGCCGAGCGGTGAAGCCCATTCGCGGGGAGGCCATCTGCCATTCCGCGGCTTAGCCCAGTGGGACAGTCGACGAGGCCGGCGCGCCAAGTAGCGGTGCTGCCATCAAGCCCGACGAGCGCCGGAATATACGCGCGAATCGCCGCCATCGCGGTCCCCGTCGAGTTTGTCGCGATCGCACGAATGGCCAAAGTGCTCGTGCCGACGGTGACGATTCCAACAATCCCCGATACGCGGGTGGTGGTGCCTCCGATGCCTTCGCCTTGGCCGCTGACCTCATGCATGCGCACGCGCACGGTCCCGATGAGCTCTTCGCGCATCGCGGGCATCGCCTCTGGCGGCGGAAATCCCGAAGCCATCAAAAGAGTCACCGCAAGCCGGCTCTCTTCGGAGCCCGCGGGGACCGTCGCGTCGAGTTGCACAGCACCGACCTGCATCGGCTCTTTGCGACAGCTCGGCAATCCGCGCTGCCCGGCACGCGACGGAATGATCGGCGCCCCAGTGGTCCACCCGGTGGGGCAGCGCACTTCTACCTGCGCATTTGCAGTACTTGAGTGCAACAGTCCCGCAAGCATGGTGGCACCCAAAACAGTGGTGCATCCAGCGCGCGAGGACAAAACAATTTTTGACATCAGTGAGTTGCTAGCTTTCACGGAGCGAAAGCTACCAAAAAAACTAACAACTCGCTGCAATCTATACTTCGGAAGCGACGACGATCACTTTGAAAGTGGCGTCAACTTCTGGGGCGATGTGCGCGGTGACCGCGAAGGTCCCGAGTGCGCGGATCGGATCCACCTTGAGGCGCTTGCGGTCGAGATCAAATCCCTTGGCCTTCAGCGCGCCTTCGATGTCCTTGGTGGTGATGGAGCCGTAGAGCTTGCCTTCGCTGCCCGCGCGGGCTTTGAGGGTCAGCTCAATAGCGTTCACTTTTTCTGCGACGGTCTTAGCTTCTGCGCGCGATTTGGTCGCCCGCTCTGCAGCCACTCGCTTGATGTGCTCGAAGCGCGCCACGTTGCCGTCGCTTGCCGGAAGAGCAATCCCTTTTGGAACGAGATAATTTCGCGCAAATCCTGGCGAAACCTTAACAACATCGCCGCCCTTACCGAGCTTCTCGACGTCTTTTTGCAACACTACGTGAATGTTTTTAGCCATTGTTCACTCCACTCAGTGCGCTATTGCGCCACGGTATAGGGTAACAACGCAATCATCCGACCGCGCTTGATTGCTTCGGTCAACATGCGTTGGTGTAGTGCGCAATTTCCTGAGATTCGTCGTGGCATCACTTTGCCACGCTCAGTGAGATAAAAGCGCAAGTTGTTTGAATCTTTGTAATCGATGAAGGTCTTCTGCTCTGCACAGTACTTGCAGATTTTCTTACGACCACCGCGGCGGCGCTCTGCGAGGTTCGCTGCTGCGACCTCGACTTCGCCACCTTCGGCCATGTCACCATCACGGTCAAAACCACGATCTCTAATCGTCATGTCAGGTTGTTCCTATCAAGTCTCAGATTTTGGGGGAAGAGCAATGGCGGCTTTGGCTTCTTCGGCCGCTGCAGCTTCAGCGTTTTTGGTCGCAACCAAATCTGCGTACTCTTGTGGAATCTCATGATCGCGATTGCGATCACGGTCGCGATGATGACGCGAGTCATCTGCAAGCCCGAGTGACGACTCAATGCTGTCCTCTTTGTCGTCTTCGCCCTGTGTGATCTCGATGCGACGAATCTTCGTCTCTTCTGGATCCGCGTTGATGCTCGCAGGATTGATATCCTTGGCGAGTGCAACGGTCATGTAGCGGAGCACGGTGTCGAGCATACGAAGGTTGCGCTCAATCTCTGCGACGAGACCGCGGTACCCAAGATATCGCACGTACACATAGAAACCACGGCGTTGCTTCTTGATCGCGTAAGACATGCGGCGCTTGCCCCAGCTCTCGACCTTGAGCAACTTGCCGTCTTGTGCAGCAATCGCGTTGAGGACGCGGGTGATCACCTTCTCAGATGCTTCTGAGTCGATGTCAGCGCGAAGAATAATCACTGTCTCGTAGTCAGTGGCGCGGGTCTTGTCGATCGGACCGCCAATGTTGGCGGGCGTCGGTTTCGCGTTTTGTGGATCAACTGTCATATGGCACAAAGCCTCCTGGGCTTAGATTGGGGTGGCCCACAGTTGTGCCGAGAGAGTGTTTTGCACTCCATCTACTGTGAGCGAGGTTTGTAAAGAGTCGCGGCGTATATCATGGGCTTTCAGCGAGTGTCACGGGGTCAATTGAACAAAATTCAGGTGATCGTGATTGAAGGCGCCCTCCAACCACCCTACAAGCCCGGTGCGACTGATGCTCAACTCCTGGGCGTTTGTTGGTTGTTTGTCTTTATGAAGGCGCGTTTCTCATGATTGCTTTTTACGGAATACCCCTCATCTCTGCGGCGGTTTCATGGTTATTTTTGGCAGGAATTTACCGTGTGAACAGGAGGTGGTTGCGTCCGGCGAGCACGGCTATTTCGGCGTGGTGGTTTCTGACCGGAGCGCTTGCTGCAAGCGGGATTTTGGCGCGGTTTGACCTCAAGCCTCCGCCCATGGTCCTGATGTTCGCATCCGTGATGATTCTCGGCGTCGTGCTTGGGCGGTCAAAAGTTGGGACGGCGTTTCGAGACGGGGTGCCCATCGGTGCGATGTTGGCCGCGCAGGGGTTTAGGATTCCGCTTGAGCTGGTGATGAATCAGGCAGCGGTGGACGGGATCATGCCTGTGCAGATGTCCTTTCGCGGATATAACTTTGAGATATTTTCGGCCACATTTGCGCTTGTGGTTGGGCTGATGGCGCTGAAGGGCCGCGCGTCGAATGGGCTTCTTTGGGCAGCAAATATCCTAGCGTTTGGCACTTTGATGGGCATCGCCGTCATCGCGGTCATAGCGTCTCCGATGGTGCACGCGTTCGGGACCGACCCACGCGTGGTCAACACGTGGGTGACTCACGTTCCGTACGTGTGGCTACCGGCGATCTGCGTCCTGGCGGCGCTCGCGAGTCATGTGGTGATTACCAGGCAACTGTTGCGAAAGGCGTGAGGGGCAAACCGCCTTGCCGATGAGTCGAGTGCGCGGGGGGGGTAAAAGTGTTCTAGACCGGGGTGATTCTCTCGCGCTATGTCCCCAGGCACATCATCCATGAAGTACCGCGATTTTGGGAGCACTGGTTGGAAGGTCTCGTCCGTCTCGTTTGGCGCGTGGGCCATTGGGGGCTCCTGGGGCTCCGTCGAGGACAAAACCTCTCTCGCCGCCCTTAACAACGCCATTGATTTGGGAG
>JANNCG010000855.1:0-1620 GCA_031386385.1 Myxococcales bacterium | reverse complement strand
GCTGGCAGCGGAGTACGGCAGCAGGGTCCACATCTCCGAGGAGCGCGTAGACCCCGCCGAGGTCGCAGTCATCGTCGCGGAGGCCGCCGCTGCGCGAAACGGGTGGTGCAACAGCGCGTGTGCATCGCGCGGTGATCCGTTTCATGGGTTCGCTCTCACGAACTCCGCGCTCCAAGCGAAGAGATGCTCAGCGCAAAGGTCTCGGGCGGGGCCGAAATTGAGACAACGCTGGGCTTCAATTCGTTGTGTCTCACGCAAACTGCCACAGCAACGCGCGGGTGCCTGCTCGTCTCGCACGCCTTGAATCCCATCGAAGTGCTGCTCGACGGGCACAGCCTCGCCAACCTATGCGCCGTCGTTCGCACGGCCTATGAGCGATGCGTGTCAATTATCTTGCTAGAATCGTCCCGCAGCTCTCGCGCGAAACTCGTCGGACGACGCAATTCCGCGAACGATGTCTTGCAGCGCATCGCCGTTCTGGACCCTTCCCGCCCAATATGCGAGACCGCCAGGCTCCGGATCGCGGCCCAACAATCTGCGATAGTAGTCCGTCACCATCTTCTCAGCGAACTCTTGAGAGCGCAAAAATCCCTGGATCACTGCGTTTGTCGAAGCGCCGTTGACGATCGCTTGGACCCACCCCGCCTTCCCGCCAGCGTCCGAGCCTCGCAAAAGAATCGTATTGTACAGCGCCTCGACGAACTCGTCGTTTGTTCGATGCAAACTATGAAACTCGAGGCTGTCGCAAAAACCGACCATCACTTCTTGCTCTGAGTTTTGCGTCAGCGAATGAGTCCATCCATCCACGCCAGCGGGCTCGCCTTCGCGTCCCAAAAAGCGCCGGTAGTAGCCTCTCGCAGTGTTGGCGCTGTACTCAAGCGAGCGCGTAAATCCGTTGGCGATACTGTCGTATGCGCTTCCATTGCGCAGCGAGAGGAGCCAGTTGCCAAACCCACCGGCGTCAGGTTGTCGTCCCAACAGGTCCGCATAGAGTGCCGTAATCCACGCCGATTGAGTTCCGATGAGCGGCTCCGCCCAGCCAAGTTGTTTTGCAGTGTATGGACACACCGACAATGTGTTTGCGGCCATCAAACAGGCGACTGGTGCGACCGCGCAGTTGGCGCAGTTTCCGTTCACGCCGCTCAGCTCGCCACCGGTCTCAGTGCAGGTGCAGCCCGAGGACGCGTACTCATCGAGTGCGCCAAAAAGATGCGCCGCTTCGTGAGCGGTCACTTGGTTGAGACGTGCGGTTCCCCAGCCGTCGTTGTCGTAGTGCAGCACGAGTCGCTCGCTTGATGCGTAAGCGAAGTGGTGCACCGGATACCGTGTGACAAAAATGACGATCCCCCAGGTTGCGCCCGTGAACGCGCGAATCTCTTCAGCGAGCGCTCGATACCCCGCTGCTCCGGGTACGTGCCCCAGCGCCGCAAGCGCCGGATCTCGCCAAATTTGCTCTCGGTCTTCGAAAGTGTCCGGCGTCGTCGCAGCAGGAACAACGTTGATGTCCACGTCCCGACGCTCAAAAGCAAACTCAACAAACGCCTTCGGTTGCTGCTGCGCAAACCAACCGAGACCTTCTGCGATCTCGGCAAACGCGGTGTCTCGCTCGGCGACGCTCAA